>CAZRPQ010000349.1:0-3145 GCA_964601725.1 uncultured Salinivenus sp.
ACGAGGACCCGTCGCTCGTCTTCAACCACGACGCGCTGCTCAACCAGCTCACCCTGAGCGGCCTCGGCGAGATGCACTTGCAGATCGCCAAGACGCGGCTGGAGCGGCAGGCAGGCGTTGAGGTGGAGTTCGTGCAGCCGCGCATCTCCTATCGGGAGACGATCCAGAACCGGGCCACCGCCGAGTACCGGCACAAGAAGCAGTCGGGCGGCGCGGGGGAGTTTGCCGACATCTCCATGATGGTCGAACCCCTCGACGGCGAGTTTCATCCCCCGGACTACGTCGACGTGCGGGACGAGGAGACCGTGCAGACCGATTGGGAATCGGAGATCCACTTCGTCGACGCCATCGTGGGGGGCGTGATCGACATGAACAAGTTCTTCTCCTCGATCCAGAAAGGCGTCCTCAACGTGATGGAAGAGGGACCCGTGGCCGGCTTTCCTGTGGGCGACGTGCGGGTCGTCATTTATGATGGCGGCATGCACCCGGTCGACTCGAACGAGGCGGCCTTTAAGCGCGCCGCATTTGCGTGCTTCCGCGAGGCCTTCCGGAAGGCCACCCCGGTGCTCTTAGAGCCCATCCACGAGGTCACCATCACCACCCCCGACGACTACACCGGCGACATCATCAGCGACCTCAACACGCGCCGTGGTCGTCCACAGGGCATCGACACCCAGGGTGCTCTCCAGAAGATCACGGCCGAGGTGCCGGAGGCGGAGCTCCACCAGTATTCGACGACGCTCCGCTCCTTGACCCAGGGCCGGGGCCTGCACCAGACTCAGTTCAGCCACTACGAGGCGATGCCGAGCAATGTGCAGGAGGACGTGGTGGAGCAGGCCACGGCCGAGGCGGCGGCGTAATACCGATTCTTTCAGTCGCCGTCAGGATTTGGAGTGACGAAAGAGGAACCGTATGCGGTCGTCCTTAAAATCGGGAGAAAATCCCTCCGGAGCACTCTTCTCTAATCGCCTTCACCTCCCCCCTCCTTGAGACGCCCCTCCTCCTACCTGACGGATCCTTGAAGTCTCAAGACAATCGTACGTGCAACGCTTCATCGAATACTGAAGGCTCAGTTGCCTCTGATCCTGGGACGGATGCCGGAAACGCACGGGGGAATGGGGGAGCGTGGAGACACCAAAGTCCTGCTCCTCTGAAATAGCCCGAACAGGCCGCCGTCCCTGAGATTCGATCGCCCATCTTGGGGCCTTTGTGGCTTGATCCCGTGTCTGCTTCCATCTATCCTGGTAAGAGATTTTTTTGGAAGCGACGGCACCGAAAAGAGAACCTGCAATCCCTTGGGCAGCACTCGTCCGAGTCCCCGTATGCGGAGCGTGGTCGGCACAACTCTAGCCGTTTGGCACAAGAATTGCGCGGTAGTTGGGTAGCCCCCCGCCCCCTGGGGCCCACGGTGGGGCAGAGGGCCACAGATCCGAAGTGGGTGCGCAGGCGGTCCCTTCCGTAATCCCCCGTATCGAGTACGGATTTCATCACCACACCAGACTGAACCGGACTTTCGTTTATGATCACCATTGTCGACGTCGAGACGGAGCGAACCCTTGACGACTACGCGGCCTATGCGTCGCTCAAGCGTCCCGTTGAGGATCTTCGGGCCGTGGCGCAGCAATACGCCGACCGCCTCGAGGACCGAACCGTCTGGATGGTTAATTCGACCGCCCAGGGCGGCGGCGTGGCCGAGATGCTGCCCAAGGTGGTGTCCATCCTCCGCGAGCTTGGCGTGTCCACCGAGTGGGCCGTCATCGTGAGCGAGAAGGACCGCTTCTTTCAACTGACGAAGCACATCCACAACCTCATTCACGGGACGGGAGACCCGCACCTCAGCGACGACGACCGGGCGCTGTACCGGTCCGTGAGCGAAAACATGGCCGAACGTCTGGCGCGTCGCGTGGAGCCGGGCGATCCGGTGGTGGTGCATGATCCGCAGCCACTGGGCACCGGCGCGCTTCTGAAGGAACGGATGGACATTCCCGCGATCTGGCGCTGCCACATCGGCCTCGACGAGAGCAATGCCGCTACCGACACGGCGTGGGACTTCCTGCGGCCGTGGACCGAGGCGTACGACGAGACCATTTTCTCTCTCCGCGACTACCTGCCCGCGTTCCTCGAGGATCGATCCGACCTCATCCAGCCGGCCCTCAATCCGCTGAGCCCGAAGAACCGGACCCTTTCTGTGACCGAACTGACGGACGTCCTGCGACGCGCCCGGCTTGCCGAGTCCCCACACCCGACGGTCGACCGGGACTTTGCCCCGCCCGCCCGGCGGCTGCAAGAAGACGGTTCTTTCGCCCCCGCGACCCGGCCTGAAGACCTCGGCCTCATGGACCGCCCCATCATCACGCAGATCTCGCGGTGGGACCGCCTAAAGGGCTTCGCCCCCCTGCTGCAGGGCTTCGTCCGGATGAAAGAGCGCCGCTTCCTCGACCGCAACACGACGTCCGACCGCGAGCGGCGGCGCCTTTCGCTGTCCCGCCTGGTTCTTGCCGGTCCCGATCCCGATTCGGTCTCGGACGACCCGGAGGGCCAGGAGGTCTTCAACGAGATCTGTGGCCTGTGGCACGACCTCCCCCCCGAAATCCAGCGGGACGTGGCCATCATCACCCTCCCCATGACGTCGCGCCGCGTCAACTCGCTCATGGTCAATGCCCTGCAGCGCTGTTCGTCGATCGTCGCGCAGAACTCGTTGCAGGAGGGCTTTGGCCTCACCGTCACGGAGGCGATGTGGAAACGACGGCCTGTGCTGGGCACCCACGCCGCCGGCATCCGCGAGCAGGTGAACGACGGGGTCCACGGCCGCCTCACGCCCCAGGCCGAGGACCCGGAGGGCATCGCCCAGACGATCCATGAGATGATGAACGCCGAAGAGGAGCGGAAAACGTGGGCCCGCAACGCCCGCCGCCGCGTCTCGGAGCGCTACCTCGTGTTCACGCAGGTCCGCCGCTGGTTAGAGGTGCTGGCCCAGGCCGTGGACCGGCAGGAAGCCCTGGCCGTGGACGGGCATGGTGCGGCGTAGGAGGGGCCCGGGGGTTCTAGACGTTGCAACGGGAAGACGTTGAACGTTCTCAGATTAGGTAGCATTTCAAGTCTGCGAGTTGGAATCTCAGAACTGTGCCCCCCGCGGGAAGACGGC
>CAZRPQ010000350.1:0-3133 GCA_964601725.1 uncultured Salinivenus sp.
CCGCAGATGAACCTGCTGGTCATCGTCCTCCAGCTCGTGGGCATCGGGTTCCTGCTGAGTGCGGTCGATGTCTTCGTGGTGCCGTGGCTGCAGGAGGCCCTGCGGCCCCGGGCGCCCACCGCCCTGTCGGACCGCTCGGGGCACGTTCTCGTCTGCGGGTACACCCCGCGGGTCGAGGTCTTCGTCGAGGAGATGGAGGAGCGGGGCCAGGAGTACGCGCTGATCGTTTCGGAGACGGACCGGGCCGGCGCGCTGTACGAGGAGGGGTATCGCGTCATGGAAGGCGACCCGACGGCCACGGACACGCTGAAGAAGGCGCACGTCGGCGCGGCGCGGGTGCTGGTGGCCGACGTGACCGACGACGAAAACGCCAGTATCGCCCTGGCGGCCCGAGAGGCCGATCCGGACGGGCGCGTCATTACCCTGGTGGAGGACGCGTCGCTCGCCCGGTATCACCAGGCCGCGGGGGCCGACCTCGCCCTCTCGCCGCGTCAGCTCCTGGGACAGAGCCTCGCTGCGCGTGTGCCCATGGCCGCGGCGGCCAACGTGGAAACGAGCGTGGCCGACCGCGACGACGTTACCCTCGCGGAGATTCTGGTGACGCGGCACAGCCCCCTCCACGGCCGCACGCTGGCGGAGACCGACCTGTCGGCACGCTTCGGGGTGCGGGTGATCGGGGCCTGGTTCGAGGACTCCTTCCAGACATCGATCGCGCCGGACACGGTTCTCGAAGAGCCGACGCGCCTCTTTGTCGCGGGCACTGCCGATCAACTGGCCGACCTCCGGCAGGACATGGCGGCGTCCGTCCGGGCCTTCACGCCCCAGTCGATTCTGCTGGCCGGGTACGGCGACTCGGGGCACGCGGTGGCGGATTCCCTTCGGCAGGCGCAGGCCGAGGTGACTGTGATGGACGTCGAGGACCGGGAGGGCGTGGACGTGGTTGGGGACGTGCGGGACCCCGAGGTGCTGAAGGCTGCCGGCATCGAAACGGCCTCGACCCTCATCATTGCGGTGGACGGCGACACCGTCGCGACGTTTGCCACCCTCATTGCCCGCGACCTGAACCCGGACCTGCAAATTCTGGTGCGGACCCACGAGGAGGCGGCGGTTCGAAACCTGTATCGGGCGGGGGCCGACTTCGCCCAGGCCCTGCCTGTGGTGTGCGGTCGGATGCTGGCCACCACGGTGTTTGATGAAGATGGACGCCCGGCCCAGGGGCGGCACGTGAACGTGGTGCGGCTCTCCGTGCCCGCACTAAGCGGCGGGGTGCTGCAGGACATGGAGCCCAACCGCCAGACGAACCACACGGTGCTGGCCGTCCGCCGAGGCGATACGTTCTTGACCGACACCGACGACGAGGCATTCGCGCTGGAGGAGGGGGACGAGGTGATCGTGGCCGGCACCGACGAGGGCATCCAGCAGTTTCGGGATCGGCTGACGGAGGCGTCCGAATCGTCGTGAGTGACAGTCCGAGCAGCCGCCCGCGGCCGCGCTCAGGCAGTCAACCAGAGCGTCTTGCCGAATCAATCTGCATCGGGGCGGTCGTCCTCGCTGAGCCATCCCTCGCTGCGCAGCCGCGCCCACGCCGCGGCGATCTGTTCGGACGCGAAGCGGGTGGCCTTGCGCCGGCTCCAGTCCTGCACAGCCCGCACCGCCGCCTCGGGCCGGCGGCGGGCCTGCGGGTCGTGCCGAACAATCCATCCGACCGTGGCGAGCAGTTCGAGGCCGTCGGGGGTGTCGATGTCCTCGACCAGTTCCTCCACGCGCCGCCGCCGCGTCGCCGCACCTGGGGCCTCCCGAACTGTCCGGTCCGCCGCCGCCACGGCGTCGGGACGGAGGCGAAGGGGCGCATCCTGGTGTTCGGGATCAACGCCCTCGATGAAGTGCCCGTCGATGTGGCGGAGCACGGCGGTGAGGCCGGGGGCACGAAGGCCGTACCGGCCGGGTTCAAACTGGAGGTGCAGGGCCTCGCCGGTGCCCTGGAGCAGGTAGGCGAGGTTGTGCGCGGCGTGGGGCGAGAGGGTGTCGTCCGGGCGGGCATAGGCGTCCAGTGCCGCGAGGAGGAGCGCCCGGCCCCGCGTCATCTCAGGAGCGGCTGCGCCTGATTCGTCGGCCGTCCCTGCGTCTGTGGAGCGGGGGGCATAGACGAGGGCCCGCACGTCGTCGAGCGCCCCGAGCGGATCGGTCAGGAGCGGGCGCACCGTAGGCCAGTCGAGCCCACCCCCGCCGCAGCCCAGGGCCGGCACGGCGAGCGACGGGATGGTGCGGCCCTGCACCTCGTCGACCACCGCCGCCATGCCCGCCCGGATGTGCGCGGGCCGCGACGCGTCGCGCCAGTGGTCCTTGGTCGCCACGTTCAGAATGTGCCGCGGCCGCTGGGTGTCACCGAAGAGGCCGCCCCGGTCGTGCACCAGCACGTCGCCGGGCGCCAGGGCGTCGGCGTCGCAGGCAGACTCGTACAGGTCAAAATTCTCGGGGAACCGGGTCTTGAACTGGCGGCACAACCCCCGTTTCATGAGCCCGGCGCAGTGGACCGGGTTCACGAGGGCGGCGACATCGGCCTCGAACAGATCGCCGTGGACCACCTCCATCATATCTGCGATGACTTCTGTGACGTGATACGGGCCGGGTCCCCTCCGAAAACTGCCAGTCTCAATGGTGTGGGACCACACCCGCCATGCGGCCGCACTCCCCGTGTGGAGGCTGGGGAGAATGGATCCATAGGATTCCAACGAATTCAGGGCTTTGATCTCTGCGTTGTTCTACAGAGGAGCGGACATTCTGCTCACGAGTGCCCTGTCGTTCACCCTTGTTCTCATCCCGTCCTCCCCATAGGTTGGAAGTCCCTTGTTCCCGCATCCAATCGCTCCCCCTCCCGTGGACCTCTACACCCGACGCGTCTGGATCACTGGTGCCTCCTCCGGCATCGGCGAAGCCCTCGCCTACGAATTGAGTCGGCGGGGTGCCCGGCTCGTCCTCTCGTCGCGGCGGGAGGAGGCCCTCCATAAGGTGCGCGAACGGTGCGCCCGCCCGGACGATCACGTTGTCCAGACGCTCGACCTCGCAGCCCCCGATACGCTCCGGCAGGCCGCCGAGACGGTTCAGAACGACGTCGGTCCCGTCGACGTGCTCG
>CAZRPQ010000351.1:0-3081 GCA_964601725.1 uncultured Salinivenus sp.
TACGACAAAAGCGGGCTCTCCTTCATCACCAGTTCCGTGCGCCGCTTCGCGCCGGACGGCCTCGACCCGAAGATTCATCACAACAATCTCCTCCCCTCCATCCTTGCCAAAATTGAAGCCAACCGAGCCGGGGCCGATGCGGCCCTCATGCTCGACCGCGACGGCTTTATCGCCGAGGGGCACGGCACGCACGTCTTCATCGTGGAGGGGGACACGGTGGCGACGGGGCCGACCGACGCCTGTCCGGAGGGCATCACGCGGCAGACCGTGCTCGACCTCTGTGCCCGGCACGACATTCCCCACGAGGTGCGGCGGCTGTCGGTGATGGAGGCCTACCGGGCCGACGAGATGTTCTGCTCCGGCACCATGGGCGAGCTGGCGGGCATCACGGCGGTGGACGGCCGCAGGATTGGGGACGGCACCATCGGGCCGATGACGGGACGCCTGTCGGAGCTCTACGCGGAGGAGACGGCGACCGAGGGGTATCCGATCTTTGAAGCGGGATAGATGGAGGGGGCTCCTCACTGACTGAAGAGAATCTCCAACCACTTCGCCTCCATCACCCCGGGCTTGCGGGGCCGGACCGGGGCCTCCAGGTGGTCGAGGAAGGGGGCCTCGGCGGACAGTTGGGCGGGACGGGGGCGCACGTGCGCGGCGACACTGTGCCGACGCACCCTGGCGGGCTCCTCAGCGATCACGGCCGCAAGGCGCTCGCACCCCGCCGCGTCGAGCGTGTCGACGGACGGCACGGCGTAGGCGGCCCGCAGCGTCCCGGCGGCCGCCGCGCGCGTCGTCGTGATTCGGAGAGCAATGTAGTTCTCACGGATGTCCTGTCCCAGGTACCGGGCCACTGACAGGTTGGGAATGACTCGCAGGCCCGGCTGCGCGGGGCACCGCCCCGGACGGGCAGAGGGGGCGACGGGGGTCCACGCCCCGCCTTGCTTCGGATTCGTCTTGAGGGCGACGCGGTGGGTCGTCGGCTCGAGGTCGGAGCCAACCAGGATCAGGTCGAAATGCTTCACCGGTGAGGTCGGCTGCGCCGCAGCCCACGGAGCAGTCCCCAGAAGGGTTAGCAGAAGTCCCCCGAGAAGAAGGGCGCGGCGGAGGGTCATGGCGAGGAGCGGGTCGAGTCAGTGAGCGTCACGGTGATGTCGGCGGGGCCGCGTCCGTACACCTGCAGGCGCAGGCCTTCGGCCCCAGGGGGCGTCTGAGCCCGGCCCTCGACGGTACTCCGCTGGACCGTGGGGTCCGTTTCCACGGGGAGGGGGAAGAACTGCTCCTCAAAGGGCCCGTCGATGTGGTAGTGGAGCGTAACGGGGTCCTCATTGACCCAGAGGGTGAGGTACAGGAAATTGAGGAGGGCGTGCTCCACGGCGTGGTAGGAGGTTTTCGTCCGCACGGCCTTTTCTCCGTCCACGACCGTCCCGTCGAGCGTCGCACGCAACACCGTTCCGCCGTACGTCTCGTCCACGAAGGCCTCATTCCAGAAGCGCGCCCCGGATCGAAACGCATCGAGGTAACGCTTCTTGCCCGTCGTCCGGTAGGCGTACAGCTGCAGCATGTTGCCGTAGGCCTGCACCCACCACACGGCCGTGTCGGGGGTCTCTTTCCGATCACTGTCGAGAGGCTGGGACGGATCGGTGCGCTTGAGCTTGTGCCGCCACGCGCCGGTCTCGTCGTGGAAGGCGTGTTTCAAGAGCGTATCGGCGAGCGCGAGGCCCTCCCGACGATATTGGTTGGTGCCCGTCAGGGCGTGGAGACGAAGCAGCAGCCAGGCCACCTCCAGGTTGTGCCCCACGTTGAGGTGGCTATTCTTTGCGTCGTTGGGCAGGAAGGTCCAGTCCCGCGCAAAGCGCTCTCGGATCCACCCGCGGTCGCCCTGCATGTGGGTGAGGGTCAGGTCCATGATGCGTTCCGCCTCGCGGAGGTACGTCGAGTCGCGGGTGGCGGGGTAGAGGTACAGCAGGTATCCGGACAGCGGGGCCAGCTGCGGCGAGAAGTCTTTGACGGCGCTCTTGACGGAGCCGTTGCGGGCGAGCACGTCGACGTACCCGCCGTGCTGGTCGTCCCAGGCGTGCTCCTTCATGAAACGGCGCGAGCGGGCGAGGTACTCTTTGGCCACAGAGTCGCGAGTGACGATGTAGTAGAGCGCCAGGCCCGTCGTCGCGTAGATCTGCATAAACAGGTCCTTGCTCGAGTCGGCCACGGCGCCCGAGGGACGGACGGCATTGTACCAGCCCCCGAAGCGCTCGTCCCACCCGTGCTCGACCATGAAGTCGACCGTCGTCCGGGCCTGCTGGAGGTGCGCCGTCTGGCCGTTCATGAGGTACCCGGCAGAGTAGCTGTAGAGGTGCCGCGCGAGCATCCCCGGGTACTGATGCGTGGTGTCGGTGGGCGTCCAGTCGCGGTCGAGGCCCGAGTAGAAGCCGCCCGCCGCGCGATTTCGGGCGTGCTCGGTCCAGGCGGGGAGGATGTTCGTGAGGCCCTGCGCCTTCCAGATGGGCCCCTGCAGGAGCGAATCCGTGGGCTGGGCGTGGAGAGACGGGGAGGCACTCCCGAGCGCGAGGATGGCGCCGAGGCACAGAGCGGCGAGGCGGTGGAGCATGGATAGGGCAGTGGGTTCGCAGAAGGATGGCATCCACAATAAACAAGGCAGAGGCATCAGAATTGAAAGCTCTGCGATTGACCCCCCACGCCAGCCACTCACGATGTCCCCTGATCTCGAACGTAGGTGTCCAGATTGGTCGTCGTCCCCGCTCGTCGCGAGCATTGCGGGGGGCTCCTGCTCGCAGCGAGCGCCCTCCCTGCATCGGCCCAGCGCGTGCCGAGCACGTTTCGTCGAGCACTTCTTCGGGGCCGTCCACAGGGAGGTCCGCGGGGTGGGGCTGAAGCCCTCACGTTCGCATCGCGGGGACACGGGTCCGTGCGGGACGAGTGATGCGGAGTCCAGTGGGAAATGTGGACAGTAGGAGCTGTCCCCCTGTCCCCCTTCTCGGCAATTCCCGGACCCCAATGTTCCAACGTTAGGTCGCATTCCAGACCTGTGAGTTGAGTCAATAGCGATTTGCCTCAAATGCGACG
>CAZRPQ010000352.1:0-3080 GCA_964601725.1 uncultured Salinivenus sp.
CGGTCGCCGAGACGCGTTTCGACTTCGTCGATGCGCTCCGTGAGCCGGTCTTCGAGGTCGTCCAGGTCGTCCTTCGTGGCGCTGGCGACGTCGAGGTCCGACAGAATTTCGGCGATGCGTTCGGCCTGTTCCGGACTGAACAGCTCATCCTCTTGGAGCCGGCGAGCGGCCTTGAGGGTGTCGATGGGCATGGGAGGAGACCTCGCGGAATCGACAACGGAGAAGTGTCGTCGGTCCGGATAAATACTATATGGAGGAAACAGGTTCCTTTTCGGCGTGATGGAAAGCTGTGTTCCACGGAATCAAAGCGCGTCGAAGGACCACCCCTCCGCCGTCAGCGTCTCCAGAATGGTCTCCAGCGCCGGGAGGGTCACGTCCTCACAGACGGGGTTGTCGTGCAGCACGATGACGGAGCCGGGCCGCACGTGCCGGATCACGAACCGGGCCACGCGGGCGGCGGTGGCCGTCTTCAGGTAGTCGCCCGGCATCACGTCCCACATCACCATCCGCTGGTTCTGCTCCACGCACCACGTCCGTAGCGTCCCGGTGGGATGGCCGTAGGGCGGCCGCAGTGCCCGAAGGCGGGTCTGCGTGAGATCCTCCAGGCACCGCGTCGTACGGGTGAGTTCTTTCCGGAGCCGTTCCGCCGAGACGGTCCACGGGTTGACGTGCGTGTAGGTGTGGTTGCCCACGTGGTGCCCGGCCGAGACGAGCGCCCGGGTGCGGTCGGGGTGCGCCTCGGCGTTCGCCCCCACCAGGAAGTGGGTGGCCTGGGCGTCGTACTGGGCGAGCAGGTCGAGCAGGTCGTCCGTCAGTTCTTCGGTCGGGCCGTCGTCGAAGGTGAGATATGCCGTCTGGGCCTCGGCGTCTACGCGCCAGAGCATGTCGGGGAAGAAGCCCTGGAACGGACGAGTGCCGTGGGTGGCGAGGTAGGGGATGAGGAAGCGCATTCTGCGTCTGGGTGTGGGCGTTTGGGCGTGTTTGAGTATGGGGGTTTGGGCGTTGTATGGTTTTTCGAAATTAATCGCAGGATGCTTCAACGTCTCCGACAGGTCCCGAGGGTTGACTGTAAGGTTTGGGAGTCAGCTCCCCCGGCCTTCGAAGAAAATGCCGCCCGGACGGCTGCGGAGGCGGAGCGCTAGGAAATTCTTCGCTGTCTGACCGAGCGGAGCGAGGGAGTTTGAAGAATTTCAGCGGAGCCGGAGCAGGTGTCAGGCATTTTCTTCGTCCGCCGTGATCTTTTTGGTTCGTTTTTCGATCTAGCGAAAAATGAACGTTTCAGGTTGAGAACGGCAGTTGCCTCGTTGTGAAGCACAACGTTTGAAGAAAACGTTTCTCCGTAGTGCGGTTAATCTCACAACCTCATACTGTCGGTGTCGCTTGGGCACCGTTTATGTGTGTCGCCCACTGGGTCTCGGCTCCGCATCCACTCGCAAAACAGGTTCTGAAGGTTGGAGGGGGAGCCCTTTTTGCAAGCACCAATCTGCGAACATATCCCGATATTTCAATTCGGAACCCCTACTACGACTCACGTTTCGGCGGCGCAGGAGTTGAGTCACCAGCGTGATTGACCAGGGCCCACAGGCCCGCGAGGGGGAGGGCGAGCACCAGCATCAGGACGGTGGGGACGACCGAGCGGAGGAGCCCGCGCTGGCCGTAGTGCTTGGCGACGGGGAGCGCAAGAACGACGTTCGTCAACATCAGGGCGACCAGCGCGAGGAGCGTGGGCTGGCGCCATGCTGGGAGGGAGACCGCCACCAGCGAGCAGGCGAGGAGGACGCTGTGGAGCAGCCAGAGGCCGATCCCTTGTCCCCGAACGAGCCACGAGGCGGAGTGAAGCGTGCGGCGGAATCCCTGTGCGAGGCGTCGCAGAAACGCCTCGAAGGACGAAACAGGGGGGCGAGCAACGACCGCCTCCGCCTCGGGATTGATGGTGGGCGGAAAGGCCCCACGAATGTGCCCGGTCGCTGCGTCATTCGCCGAATCCGGCGGGGAGGGATCGACGCGGGCGGTCCGGTTTGACGATTCAATAGGAGACGGAAGCCCGACGTGCGAGAGGCCGGCCGCAAGGACAAGACGACCGAGATGCGAGAGCGCCTGCAGGCGCGGGAGAAAGAGGTCCTCGTGCTCGACGATCGTCGGGCCCACCACGACCGGCGTCTCGGGCGTGCAGTGCCGCACCATCGAGCGGATCCATCCGGACGAGACCGTCCCCTTCGCGGGTACCGACAGCACCACCTTCCCGTCCGCGGCCTCCATTCCCCTCGAGAAGAGAGTGGAGGCGCGGAGCCCTGAGTTCCGATCAGAAACGGAGACGCAACGTACCGTTGCGCCCCCGCCGGTTTCCAAGGAGGATCGTTCGGGGGAGCCGCCGGTCAACGCGATGATTTCGAGACGATCGGCCGGGTAGTCGCAGGCCTGGACCTGCTGGATGGTTGCGTCGTCCGGAGTCCCATCGGCGGGCACCACGACCGAGACGGAGGGCCATTCGGGGGGATCGGGGGGAGGCTCCTGACGCCGGGCCATTATGAATCCCACGAACGCGATTCCCGCCAGGAGCACGTAGATGCCGACCAGCAGTATGAGGAGGAGCAGTACGGGAGCGGGCACGTCAGAGAGGAGAGAGGTCGTCGAGCTGATGATCGGTGCAGGCGTCTAGCGAAGACAGGCTACCGGCGAATGCGGTGGTGGGGCCGCCGCAGGGCCTGGAGGTCCTGGTTCAAGGTGAAGCGAACCGCGGTAACGCCTTCGGGACTCACGCCGAGCGCGAGGTCGAGGGACGGCACTTGCCGAAACGTGAGGCCCAGGTGGAGCCCGACGGAGGCAGCGGGGCGCAACGGCACCGACGAGGGCTCCAGATTTGGGGACTCCTCGAACGTCAACTCGAGGGTCGCGTCCGAGAACACGTCGTCGTACACACTGGCCGCGTGGGCGCCGAGGTGCCCTCCAATCTGGGCCAGTCCGAAGAGCTGGGCGATCGGAAAGCGGTAGAGCACGCTGCCGATCAGGCGGTCCGAGTCTACGAACCGGTGCCGCGCCCAGCCCGGAACGAGGGTCGCATCCAGCGTGGGGCGCAGGTA
>CAZRPQ010000353.1:0-3079 GCA_964601725.1 uncultured Salinivenus sp.
TAGCCCGCATCGAGGACGATCCGCATGATTCGCTCGTAGTCGATGGTCGTCTCGTTGCCCGCATCGTCAAAGTTGTACGTCTTGGCGCTCACGCCCTTCGCATACGGCATGAGCTCCCGCACGCCCTTGTAGCGGTCGTAGGTCTCCCCCTCCCGAATCGTGAAGTTGCCAAAGTCCGGGAGCGTGCCGCAGCGAGAGTGGTCGACCGCCTCCATGACGCCCGCGAGCCATTCGCCGTTCGACGAGAGGCCGCCGTGGTTTTCGACGGTGACGTTGATGTCCTCCTGCGCCGCGTACTCGGCAAGCCGGCGCAGGCCGTCGGCGGCGCGCTCCATCTGCTCCTCGTAGCTGCCGCTGCTCTGGGCGTTCACGCGGATGGAATGACAGCCCAGCCGATGGGCCGCCTCCACCCACTTGTGATGGTTTTCCACGGCCTGCGTGCGCTCCTTCGCGTCGGCCGCCCCGAGCGCTCCCTCCCCGTCGCACATGATGAGCAGGCTGTTGACCCCGGCCTCGTCGGCACGCCGTTTCATTTTCTGCAGGTAGGCCGTGTCGGTCGCCCGCTCCATGAAGAACTGATTCACGTACTCCACCGCCCCAACGCCGAACTCTTCTCGGGCCGTGGGGGCGAAGTCGAGATTGTCGAGCTCCCCATCGAACAGGGCGCGGTGGAGGGACCACTGTGCGAGCGAGATTTGATAGAGGGGCGCAGAGTCAGCCATGACGGGGTGGGGGGCGAGGGTATTCAAACTCAAGCCGGCCAGTCCCAAGGCAGAGATTTTGGCAAAGTCGCGGCGAGTCATCGAACGTGACATGGTACGATAGAATGGATGGACGAAGAGTGACTCTGTGGCTCCAATCGGGGGCGCTCGCGCCGAGAATCGGCACCGGATGGAACGGGCCCGAATTTCTCCTTCCGGAGGCGTGATGGACACCGTCAGTTCATTTCTGCCTCCACGGTCTCCTGGGCCCCGTCCAGCGCCCAGGGATCGCGCGGGTTCTGGCGGCCCAGGTACTCGTTGGCGCCCGACACGTTGGTGACCGTGCCCGCCTCCGCGTCCCAGCGCAGCTTCTGCTGATCTGCCCGCAGCGAGACGAGCCCGAGCAGCATCGTCTCCGTGAGCGGGGCGGCATACTCGAAGGGAGAGGTCGCCTCCGCCTCCCCCTTGATCGCGCGGATCCAGTTCATCTCGTGGTTCTCGTCCTTGACCCGCTCAAATTGCTGGGGAGGCTCGTCGGTCTCCTTCGCCTTCTCGGTCGGCAGAATCTGCGGGTTTTCGCCGTAGTTCTCGTGCAGGAGGTACCCGTCGTCGCCCACGTAGAGCACCCCGCCCCCGGCCGGGAGCTCTTGATCATCGGGGAGCACGTCGGGGCGCCGCGGTTGCAGGCCGCCGTCGTACCAGGTCATCTCCACGGGCGGCTGGTCGCCGCGGGCCGGGAAGCGGTAGTACGTGGTGGTGGCCTGCGGCCAGCTGGCTCCGTTAAACGGCGTCGAGCGCGTCTGGACCGTTTCCGGCGCTCCCAGCTCCAGCGCCCAGTACGGGTGGTCGATGAGGTGGGCCCCCATGTCGCCCAGGGCCCCCGTTCCCCAGTCCACCCATCCGCGCCACGAGAAGGGATGAAAGTCTTCGTGGTAGGGCTCATCCGGGGCCGGGCCCAGGAAGAGGTCCCAGTTCAGCTGATCCGGCACGCGATGAACCGCCTCCGGCATGTCCATGCCCTGCGGCCAGATCGGACGGTTCGTCCACACGTGGATCGTGTCTACCGTCCCAATCGCGCCGCTCCGCAGGTACTCGTTGACGAGGCGGGCGTCGTTGCTGGAGTGGCCCTGATTCCCCATCTGGGTCACCACGTCCGTCTCGGCCGCGAGTCGGCGCAGGTGCCGCGCCTCGGCGACCGACCACGTGAGCGGCTTCTGGGTGTAGACGTGAAGGCCCCGCCGCATGGCGTCGGCCGTAATTTTGGCGTGGGTGTGATCGGGCGTCGCAATCACGACCCCGTCAATCTCGGATCCCATTTCGTCGAACATCCGACGGTAGTCGGAATAAATGGCGGCGTCCGGATGGGCCTCGAACGCGTCCGACGCGTAGTCGGGATCGATGTCCGCGAGCGCGACGATGTTCTCGGACTCGGCGACGGTGCCGACGTTTCCGCCGCCCACCCCGCCGACCCCAATGCCGGCTACGTTGACCGTGTCGCTGGGGGCCTGATGGCCCGTCCCACCCAGGACGTGGCGCGGCACAATGAGCGGGAGCGAAGCGGCTACCCCCGCCTTGGTAGCGGTTCCAAGAAATTCGCGTCGAGAGAGCGTTTGGCTTGTCATGGAGGCGCGTTGCGTGGGGAACATTTTTGACGACAGAGAGCCACCCCGCCGACGGGGCGCCCACTGCCTCCGGACCAAAAGGGATTTTCAAAAACAACAACGACGGTCTCGGACGCAAGGGAGCGGTTAGGGAGGCAGGATGATTGCCCGTTAAAATTCCGGGATTTGAGCCCCTTCCGAGGGAAATCGCGAACATACGTGCCTCTGATTTCCGCTCACAGCCCAGGACGGGGTCCACGCGCAGATGGTCGTTGCCTGGGGGTGGTCTTGGAGGGCCGGAAGACTGCTCCTCAGAAAGACCGCCCCTCAGGAGACAGTGGGCCAAACGGTGAGTCAAAAGACAGCGTGCCCGGGCGACGACTTGTACCCGGGAAGCCCGGGCGCGGGGGCCCAGGGAATGAGGCCGAGGCAGAGTGACCAATTCCGGGACCGCGGGTGGCCTGGATTTCGGAAAGTCGCAAAGCGCAACATCTACCAGTCCCTGAGCGAATAATGCTTCCGGGTGGGACGCGACGTGGAGTGGGATGCCGAGGCCCGGCAATTCGTGGACGATCCCCAGGCCAACGCCCTCGTCGAGCCGACCTATCGGGATTCGTGGACGGTGCCCAGCGTGTAGCGGATCCCAACGCATTCTCTTTCGTGTCGCGTTTGTCTGTGGGATTATGAGATTATCCACCGGACGTGTGAGTTTTTGAGACTGGCCGTCCAGTACGTGACTACGTTCTCTCCAGAGTCCTTCTCTGAGAGCGGGGCATG
>CAZRPQ010000354.1:0-3056 GCA_964601725.1 uncultured Salinivenus sp.
ATCCCGTGTCCGGCGCGGGTGGCTTCCTCTCGTCCTCACAGTGTTATTCGGAGCGGGGGCGCTCGCAGGATGTGGCACCACGGGAACGCAACCCGCATCGGGATGGACGGAGGCGGAGGTGGTGTCGCTTCCGCCTGCGCCCCGCGAGTTCCGGGCCGCCTGGATCGCAACGGTGGCCAACATCGACTGGCCGTCCGAGCCGGGCCTGCCTGTCGAGCAGCAGAAGGCCGAGCTGCGGCGGATGCTCGACCAGGCTGCGGCTCTCAACCTGAACGCCGTGATCTTTCAGGTGCGGCCCCACGCCGACGCCCTCTACGACTCGCCGCACGAGCCGTGGTCGTACTACCTGACGGGCACGCAAGGGCGAGCGCCCGATCCCCTCTACGATCCGCTTCAGTTTGCCGTGGAGGAGGCCCACGAGCGCGGACTGGAGCTGCACGCCTGGTTCAACCCGTACCGGGCCGGCCACCCGGCAGACTCGTCTGCCCTGGCCCCCACCCACGTGGGGCAGACGCACCCGGAGTGGGTACGGGCCTACGGCGACTACCTGTGGCTCGACCCGGGCGTGCCGGAGGCCCGCGACCACACGCATCGCGTCATCATGGACGTAGTGGAGCGCTACGCCATCGACGGCGTCCACTTCGACGATTACTTCTACCCCTACCCCTCCTACGCCGACGGCGCCCCGTTCCCGGACAGCGCGAGCTGGGCGCGGGCCCGACGGAATGGATGGACCGGCAGCCGGGCCGACTGGCGCCGCCACAACGTAGATCAGCTCGTGGAGCGCCTCTACCGCTCCATCAAAGCGACCGATCCGCAGGTCAAGTTCGGCATCAGCCCGTTTGGCATCTGGCGGCCCGATCATCCGCCCGGCGTCGTGGGCTTCGACGCCTACGCAGAACTCTACGCCGACGCTCGCAAATGGCTGCGAGAGGGCTGGGTCGACTACATGACCCCGCAACTGTACTACCGCACCGACCAATACGGGTACCCCTATCCCGTCATGCTGCGGTGGTGGATCGAGCAGAACCGTCATGACCGGCACATCTGGCCGGGACTCTACACGAGCCGGGTGGGAATGGAAGGCGATCGACACTGGACCGACCGACACCTCATCGGGCAAATCTACACCGCCCGGTCCCATCCCGGAGCCGGCGGACAAGTGCACTTCAGCATGCAGGCCCTGATGCCCCTCCCGGACTCCGTGCTCGTGCACGCCGACACCGACAGCGCGGCGGTCGCGCCCGTGACCGACACCCTGACCGCCGATTCGGTCATCGTAGCAGAACGACCAGTCGACTCGGTCGCCGTGGACTCGTCGTCTGCAGATTCCGTGTCCGTTCCCCACCACCAGCCGGGCCCAGCGTCGCTACGCGCCACGGCGCGCCTGCTGGACCGGCTTCCCACCGAGCCGTACGACACGCCGGCCCTGGTGCCCGCCTCCCCCTGGCTCGACGCCGAGCCGCCCGCACGCCCCATTCTCACCCTCCGAGAGCGGGCCGATCGCCTTCGGTTCACGATGGAACCGGCCGGTCCACAGACCGTCCGCCGGTGGGTCGTGCGGTATCGGCATGATGGGGAGTGGACCATCGACGTGGTGCCGGGACCGACCCGCACGTATCAACTGGATCTGGGGGCGTCCACCCCCGCGCCGAGCATCATTGCCGTCTCGGCGGTCGACCGGGCCGGGAACGAGGGCCCGGCGATCGTGCTGCGCCGATGGGCGGCCCAGCCCGGACGCCCCGCGGCGACCCGGCCGTAAGACGACAGGGGCAGGCTACCAGTCGGTGCCCCAGTTTGATGGACAGAGGGCCTCAAACGCGTCGAGCGAGATCGGTTTATGAAACCAGTGTGTACGCTACCACGTCTAAAACGCAGATGACGTGCACACCCCGCTGAATTTGCACCCCAAGGAGGCTTGTCTCTGCACTCTCGCGCCCGTATCCTTACGGCGTCCACCATAGTGCTCGTCCGGGACAACAGGCGTCCCGCACCAGAGGCATGACCGTCGGCCCGCGCGTCGGGGACCTGAACGCCAACTGCTCGCAGACATGTCCAAAACCGTTAGCTCCTGCCATGGAAGACGATATGACCATCGACCAGGTCGCCGAGCTGGCATACGTGTCCCGATCTGTGGTGTCCCGGGTGCTGAACGATCATCCGAACGTGAGTGAAGAGGCCCGCGAACGGGTGCTTGAGGTGATCGAGGAGCACGATTATCGTCCGAGCTCGGTGGCCCGGAGTCTTGCGACCGACCGCTCCTTTGAGATCAGCGTCCTCACGCCGCGTCGCGGGGACGAATCGCTGGCCAACGGCTACTGGCCCCTGCTGTATTCCGGCATCTTCGAGCAGTGCCTAGAGCGCGGATATTTTGTCTCCCTGTCGATGGTCTCCGACAAGGTCGAAGACGAAATTCAGGACCGGACGCGGGACCAGCGCTTCGACGGATACATCCTCATTACCACCGAGGTCACCGACCTGGTGGGCTCGGTTCTTGAGTCGAGCGACGTCCCGGCGGCGCTCATTGGGAACGCGCCGGGATGGGAGGCGCTCAGCTCCGTCGACATTGACAACGTCAAGGGCGGCTACGAGGCAGGACGCCACCTGTGCGACCTGGGCTACGACGAGGTTGGCTTGATCCTCGGCAGTCTCGACCTGGAGGAGTCGGTCGATCGCCGACGCGGGTTTGAGCAGGCCTTGGACGAAGCAAATTGCTCGCTGTCGGACGAGCACGTGGCGGTGGGCGACTACTCGCAAGAAGCCGGGCACAGCATTATCACCCGCTGGCACGAGACCGGGACGATGCCACGGGCCCTCTTCTGCGCGAGCGACGCCATCGCAATGGGGGTGCTGCTCGCGCTTCAGGAGAACGGGTACGCGGTGCCCGACGACGTGGCAGTGGTCGGCTTCGACGGGTTGCCGGCGTCGCAGTACACGGTGCCCCCGCTCACGACCGTCCGGCAGCCGGTATACGAGAAGGGGCAGACCGCCGTCAACCAGCTGATCGACCAGATTGAAACGCCTGAGACCGACCCGACCCACACCGAACTCGATCC
>CAZRPQ010000355.1:0-3031 GCA_964601725.1 uncultured Salinivenus sp.
TCGTCGGTCGCTCAGAATGACTTTGGTTAATGAATTTGTGCCGGTCTACTTAACACTCGTCCATCGGAGCCTAACGCTGCGTTCGTTCCCAGGGTGCCATGAGCACGTACCACGACATTTTGGGCGTCAATCCCGGGGCGTCGGAGGAAGAGATCAAAACTGCCTTTCGCCGCCGGGCCCTGGAGTGCCACCCGGATCAGGCCGAGGAGGGGGAGAAGGAGGCGGCCCAGCAGGAATTTCTGCGGGTGCGGGAGGCCTTTGAAATGTTGAGCGACGGGGAGGACGGGCAGTGGGCCAGTGGGTCCGAGAGCGAAGCAGACTCGGACGATTCGACGACCCCGTCCCGCGGCCGTCATCGATCGTACGAGGAGAAATGGCGGAACGCCAAAAAGGTCCGCGTGAGCAAAGACATTGTGGACCGGGTGCAAGGGCTCTCGTCGGAGTATCGCCTCATCCGGCAGAAAAACAAAATCACCGTTCCGGTCTGCGCGGTCTTGACCGCCTCGATGTTTTTGTACGATCCCCTCACCATCCACGCCACGGGCATTTTCCTCGTCGACGTGTTTCTCTGCGGACTGGTCGGGAGCACGTATGGATTTGCCCTCGGCAGCGTCTGGGCCTACCTGGAGATCTTTTTGGGGCAGAACGACGAATAGAGAACAGTTCTCATCGTCCATTCAGTTATTCACTGAGCCACCGGGAGGGGCCTTCTGCACTTCGCGATGTCCTTGGTCTGGAATGGTCCGGTCTTTTCTTCGGGGTGCTGTCCTGCTTCTGTTCGTTGCCGGCGTGAGTGGATGTACGGACGCGCCGGGGCAGGAGTCCGGTGGGGCACTGTTGCCGGAGCAGGCGGCCTACGACGTGACGCATTACGACCTGGAGGTCACGGTTGAGCCTGCTCAGGAGCGGATTGAGGGGCGCCTGACAGTGCGAGCAGTCGTCGAGGAGCCGCTTGAGGTGCTCGTGTTGAATCTTGACCGGCGCCTGTCGGTGACGGACGTCTGGGCGGATGGGATGCGCGATCAGACTCGCCCTGTCGAGCGCCGGAATGAGCAGAATGAACTGTGGATCGACCTCGGGGATCGACACACGAAAGGCGATACGATTCACGTGACGGTGGCGTACAGAGGCTCGCCGCGGGTTGCTCCCCAGCCGCCGTGGGACGGGGGATTTACGTGGGAGCGGACGCCCGACGGGGATCCGTGGATTGCGACGTCGGGGCAGACGGAAGGGGCCGACCTGTGGTGGCCCGTGAAGGATCACGTGTCTGATGAACCGGATTCGGTAGACCTCGCTTTTACGGTGCCCGATTCGCTCGTCGCGGCGTCCAACGGCACCCTTCAGGCGGTCGAGCGCGCGTCCGACTCAACTCAGACCTACCGCTGGCACGTCTCTACCCCCATCAACGCGTACAACGTGTCGCTCAATGTGGCGCCCTACGCCCGCCTCGACACCACCTACGCGAGCACGAGCGGCGCGTCGGTGCCCGTCGCCCTGTACGTCCTCCCGTCGGACTCGGCCCAAGCGGCCCGGACCCTCCCGACCTTTCTGGATCAAGTGCGCTTCCTGGAAGAAACGCTTGGCCCCTATCCGCCGCGGGCCGACAAGTATGGGCTCGCCCAGACCCCCTTCCTGGGCATGGAGCACCAATCGATCATCGCGTACGGTCACGACTTCAGCACGGGGGGATTGGGCTACGAGGCGCCGTTCGACGCGCTCCACTTCCACGAGCTGGCCCACGAGTGGTACGGAAACCTCCTCACCGTGAGGGACTGGAAGGACTTCTGGCTCCACGAAGGGCCCGCCACCTATCTGGAGGCCCTGTACGCCGAGCACCTCGAAGGGGACAGTGCCTACCACGCCCGCACCGACTATTTCCGGCAGGAAATGAGCGGCGGCACGCCCATTGCCCGCCGGACGCCGACCACCGCCGGGGACATTTATCAGCGCGACGTGTACTACCGCGGGGCGCTGGTCCTCCACACGCTGCGGTACGTGGTGGGGGAGGAGGCCCTTCGTACCCTCCTGCGGCGCCTCGCGTATCCCGACGGGACCGCGTCGCACCAGCCCGCTCCGTTTCGCCACGTCTCCACCGACGATTTCGTCCAGGTGGCGGAAGCGGTGTCGGGACGCTCGCTGGAGGCCTTCTTCGACGTCTATCTCTACCGGTCCCGCCTACCGGTGCTCGAGACGGAGCGCGCCGACGGAACCCTATCCCTGCGGTGGACGGGAAGCGGCGAGGTGTCGTTCGAGGTGCCCGTGCCGGTGCACATTGACGGCCGCCCACGACGGGTGGCGATGCGTGACGGAACCGGATCGGTGTCGGTGCGGGAGGGGGCGCGGGTCGAGGTCGATCCGAAGGGGTGGATCCTGCGGCGTCAGTGACCGCCCGTCCTCAGAACCAATCCCGCCGGCGTGGATGTCGGGTCGCCCGCCACGTTTCTGGGGTCCAGAGGGATCGCCCCGTTCCCAGGAGGGCGCTCCCCGCGCCCAGACAGGCTCCGGCCAGGAACGAGACGATGGCGGCGGTCGTGCCGGAGAATTTCCAGGGGGCTCAGAGCCCGGCGAGTCCCGCGAGGAGGACGATGATTTCGAGGACACGGTTGCGGGTGGAGGCGGGCCTGACGAGAAATCGTTCGGGATGCAGGTCGTGACGCTGCTCCACGGACAAAACGTCCGTCACATCGCTCTCGATCCCCGTCGCCGGGTCCGGTGACGATTGCCTCCAGCGACCTGGCCGTCTTTCCCGGCCAGTCCAGCTACGACCGGGACGAGGGGGGCAACCGGATCGACAGCTACAGCTGGGCGGTGATTGGGGCTTCGGACACGGGAAATGGAGAGGAGTTTGCTCATCCGTTTCAGCTGGGCGGGGACACGCTCAAGGCCGAGCGGACCGTTGAGCTGACGGTGACCGACGACGAGGGAAGCGTCGACACGGAGACGAGGACCGTGCGGGTCGTGCGGCCGGAGCGGACGTAAGTAGACCAGCAAAACAACTTTAAAAATCGTCATTCCGAGCGGAGCGCTGGGA
>CAZRPQ010000356.1:0-3029 GCA_964601725.1 uncultured Salinivenus sp.
GACAATCCCCTGGTGCACGTAAACGAGGGATTTGAGGACATGACCGGCTACGACCGGGACGAGGTGCTGGGCCGAAACCCCCGGTTCCTACAGGGCCCCGGCACCGACCCGGACACAGTCCAGACCCTCCGCTCGGCGATCGAGGCCGACGAACCGGTGACCGTGGAGATCCAGAACTACCGCAAAGACGGGACCCCGTACTGGGAGCGGATCTCTGTCACGCCGGTCCACGACGAGGACGGCACCGTTCAGAACTACATCGGCATCCAGCAAGACATTACCGAACGGCGCCGCCGGACGGAGACGCTCGAAGACCGACAGCGCAAGCTCAACCTAGCCCTTTCCGGCACCGAAACCGGCATCGCCGAATGGGACCTTCGGACCGACGAGGTGCAGTGGGACGAGACGCTCCAGAACGTGCTGGGGCGCGCCCCGGAGACCTTCGAGGAGTTTCGCGACCTCGTTCATCCGAACGACCTGAACCGGGTCGAAGAGGCCCTGGAGACGATGATTGACACGGGCGATCCGTGGTACGGGGAGTTTCGGGTGGAAACCGGAGCGGGGGACTTTGCCTGGCTTGAGGTCCGCGTGACGCCCGTGTACGAGAAAAATACACCCGTCAAGGTCTTCGCCACCGCCACCGACATTACAGAGCGGAAAGAGCGCGAACAGCGGCTCCGGATACTGTCGGAGGCCGTGGAGCAGGCGAAAGAGTCGATCCTGATTACGGAAGGCGCGCCCCTCGAAGAGCCGGGGCCGCGGATTGAGTACGTCAACGAGGCCTACCAGGAAATGACCGGCTGGGCGGAGGAAGAGATCCTCGGGAAGACGCCCCGGGTGCTGCAGGGCCCGGAAACCGACCGAGAGGTCCTCGACTCCCTCCGCGCCGCCCTGGAGGCCGGCGAGGAGTGGCAGGGCGAAACGATCAACTACAAAAAGGACGGCGAGCCCTACCGGGTTCAGTGGAACGTCTCGCCGGTGATTGGGACCGGCGGCGAGATCGAGCACTGGGTCTCTGTGCAGCGGGACGTGACCGAGGAGCGGGAGCGGGAGCAGGCCCTCGCCGAAAGCCGTGAGCGGTATCAGACCCTGCTTCAGGCCGCCCCGGATCCCGTGTTTGTGGCCGACGCCGACACTGGAAAAATCATCGAGGCGAACGCCGCGGCCGAGACGCTGCTCGGCCGGGATCGGGACGACATCGTGGGAAGCCACCAGAGCGCCCTCCACCCCGACGACCATGCCGACGCCTACCAGAGGATGTTCGAGGAGAGTGCCGGCGGTGGGGGAATGACCACCTCCCTTCCCGACGGCCAACAGCCCCAGGTTCTCACGGCCGATGGGGAGACCGTTCCCGTCGAAATCAATTCTCGCACGGTCCACCTCCCCGACGGCCCGGTGATCTACGGGGTGTTCCGGGACCTCTCCGTGCGGAAGGCCATGCAGGCGGAGCTTGCCCGGCGGGAGCGGCGGTTCCGGATGATGTTCGAGCAGCACAGCGCCCCCATGCTCCTCATCGACGAGGAGACGGGACAGATTGAGCGCGCCAACGACGCCGCACTCGAGTTCTACGGCTACCCCCCGGACACGCTCACGTCGATGTCGATCGACGAAATCAACCAGCTCTCGGCCAATTCGGTGGAGCAGAAGCGCGAGGCCGCCGCCGAGGGTGGGGGCGACGAGTTTGTGTTCGAGCACAGGCTCGCCTCGGGGGAGACCCGGACGGTCCGGGTGCTCTCGGCCCCCATTCCGAACGAGGACGGCGGCACGATGCTGTTCTCGGTGATCCACGACGTCACCGAACAGGAAACGCAGCGGCAGGCCCTCCGACGCGTCAATCAGCGGTTCGAGCAGTTCGCCGAAGCGGTGCCGGAGGCCTTCTTCATCGTGAGTGCCGACTACGACGAATTGCTCTACCTCAACAGCGCGGCCGAGACGCTCTACGGCGTCGACGCGGCGACGTTGCGCGACAATCCGAGCACATGGACGCGCCACGTGCATCCCGCCGACCTGTCTGCCCTCCAGTCGGCCATGGACGAGCAGTCTGAAGGCGCGGTGGACGAGTCGCAGCGTCAGGAATTTCGGGTGCAACACCCCACCCGGGGCCGCCGGTGGCTATCGGTGAGCCTGCATGCTCTCCCCGGCGAAGACCCGGACGGCCCGCACCAGATCGCTGGAATTGCCACCGACGTCACCGAGCGCAAGACGCGGGAGCAGTGGCTCCAGACCCTCCACCACGCCACGGAGAGCCTGATCGATCCGGGTACGGAGGCGGAGGCCGCAAAGGCCATTACCGATGCCCTCGGCGGTACGCTTGGGCTCGAGGAAACAGCCGTGTACCTGCGGGATGGCGACACGCTGCGGCGAATCGGCACGGCCAATGGGGGAGAGGTCGGCTCCGTTCCGCACGTTGAGAAGGGACACACCCCACTCTGGACGGTCCTCGAGGCCGGAGCGTCGCAGGTGTATCCGGATCCCAGCACCATCGACGACGGCATCGACCGATCGGGCCTTGAAACCTGTGCGTACATGCCGCTGGGGCACCACGGGGCCCTCGCCCTCGGCACCGCCGACCAGGGGCGCCTCGACGAGGCTGAGATCCAGTTCGTCGAAACGATGGCCCGGAGCCTCCGCAAGGCCCTCGATTCGATTGAGGGGGAGCGCGAGCTAGTGGTGAGCGAACGCCGCTACCGTACCCTCGCGGAAAACGTGCCCAACGGCGCGGTCCTTCTCTTCGACGACACCCTCACCTATACCCTGGCGGCCGGCGAGCTGCTTGAAGAGTACGAGTTGGAAGAGTCCGACTTCGTCGGCGAGCAAGCGGGCACGGTTTTGGACCGGCAGCACCAACCTGTCGTGGAGGGGTACCGGGCGGCCCTAGACGGGGAGCGCACCGACCGGCGAGTCGAGATCGGCGACCGCACCCTTCGGATTCACGTCGTGCCGCTGCGGGGAGACAGCGAGTCCGCCGGGCTTCTGCTGGCCCAGGATGTGACCGAGGAGGCCCGCCGGGAGCGCGAACTCGTCGCGGC
>CAZRPQ010000357.1:0-3026 GCA_964601725.1 uncultured Salinivenus sp.
GGCCCTCGCTTCGCTCCCAGCGCTGGGGGACGGTAGAGGAGGATTTTCGGAGGAGTTTTCAAAAGTGATAGGTAGCCAGGAACCGAGAGACGAAATGCCGGGATAGCTCCCACTCTTTTCGGAGAACTCCGCCTACAGCAATTGTTCGGCGGCGTCGACGTCTTTGTTCTGGCGTCGAACAATAATGACGGGAACGTCGGTCGTGTTAACAATCCGCTCCGGCACCGTGCCGAAGAGAATCTCCTGGACCGACGGCTCGGTCTCGCCCAGCACGGCGAGGTCGTACCTGCCGGCCCATTCGACGATGGTGTCGGCCGGGTCGGCGGCGGCCACGGACTCAAGATCGAAATGGCGGACGTCAATGCCGTGCTCGCTCATCATCTCCGCGGCCGGTTCGAGCACGCTTTCCCGGGAGGACGCGACTGTTTCCTCGCCTTCGAGAATGTGGAGGAGTGTCACTTCGGCCGTCCCGTCTCGGCAGAGATCGGCGACGAACGGCGCGATTCCCCGGATGTTTTGGATGCCGCGCAGGGGCACGAGGACGCGCTGAAGCTGCTCTATGGGGCCGGGAGTGAGGACGGCGTCGCAGTCCTCCTCAGTACTAATGCGGGTGAGGGTGTCGAACTCGTCTCCCGTAAAGACGAGGCGCGTGGTGACGTCGGCCCCAGCCTCTTCGAACCCCCGAGCCGCCTCGTCGAGCGTGGCCTCCGCCTCGTCCCCGAACTGGTCTCGGGCCTGCGCCGGGCTCGTCTGCTCCGGCACCGAAAACCACCCGAGGAGCACCACCCGGAGCGAGGACAGCACGCGGATGAGCTCCGCGGGGAGGGGGGCCGGCTCCGGCAGTTCGACGTCGACGAGAATGGACGAAGGGGCCGAGGACGAGTCCATCATGACGTGATTTCGGAAATCGTGACGGAGCGCGCGTAGCAGAGGTACCATCCCGCCGCGGCGACAAGGATTCCGAGGCCAAGCACAATCGACAGCGGATTCATGAAGGCCACGAGCCCAAAGCTCGTTCCCGCCCCGAGAAGGGGGACGACCGGATACCCGGGGCATCGAAAGGTGGGCTGGTACCCCACAGGCGGCGACTGTCGGAGGACGAGGAGGGCCACGCAGATGAGGCCATACATGAAGAGATGCAGCAGGGACGCCACCTCGGCCAGCACCTCCACACGCCCAAAGAGGATGAGGGCCACGATGGGGCCCCCAGCCAACAGCAACGCCACGTGCGGCGTCCGGTAGCGCTGGTTGATCTGTTCGACCTGGGAGGGCACGAGGTCGTCTCGGCTCAGGGCGTAGATGGACCGGGAGGCGCTGAGGATGGACGCGTTGGCGCTCGACAGCGTGGCCAGGAGCCCCCCGCCCAGCAGGGCGGCGGCGCCAAACGTGCCGGCGATGCTGCGCCCTACGTTCACGACGGCCGTCTCGCCCAGCTCCGCGAGCTGCTCGCTGCCCAGCAGACTGGTGCCGATGAAAATGGTAAGCACGTAGAGCGTCCCCACGAGCAGCACGCTCCCGATCATGGCCCGGGGGAGGTTGCGGGCCGGGCTCTTAATCTCCCCCGCCACGGTGGCAATCTGGACGAAGCCCAGATAGGACGTGAACACCAGCGCCGCCGTGGTAAAGACGGGCATCGTGCCGTACGGAAAAAACGCCTCCGGCGTCTGCTGCCGCCCAAACACGCCCAGTACGTCCAGCCCGCCGTGTCCAAGAAAGCCCGCAAGGATGGCGAGCAGGCTTCCCACGATCCAGTTTTGCAGGTCGCCCGTGTTTTCCGTCCCCGTGATGCTGACCCCCGTCAGGAGGAGGGCCATGCCGAGGGCGAGGCCCATCACAGAGAGCGGAAGGGCGATCCCCAGCTCGCGAAGCAGGTCGGACAGGTAGTGCCCAAAGCCCATCAGGTAGAAGGCCGAGGCGAACACCAGTCCCAGCCACTGGCCCAGCCCCACCATGCAGCCCGGCAGGGTGCCCAGGGCGCGCGAGACGAAGAAATAGCCCCCGCCGCTCTCGGGCATGGCCGTGGCGAGCTCGGAGGTGGGCAGGGCCACGAGCAGCGCGATGACGGCCCCGATCGCGAACGAGATCATGGCCGCGGGCCCGGCCTCCCCGGCCGCCAGGCCCGGAAAGACGAAAATGCCGGCCCCCACCATCGTGCCGGTGCCAATGGCCAGCGCGGGGACGAGGCCGAGCGTCCGTTCGAGTTCCTGCTGTTCGGCGGCGTGCTCGGCCGATGGCTCCACCGTGTCGGAAGAAGAGGAGGTCATTGGCGTGAGAAAACCGTGCCGTACGGGAGTCGCCAGGCGCGGAAGCACCCGGCATCAGGATGCGCGGATTCGTACAAGAAAGGGAGTTAGCCCGTTGATCGATTCCCGCGAGATCCGCGACCAAATGTAGCGCAGCAGGATCGACAGGGTGCGCTTTGCCTTGCGGTCCTTCAGGAAGCAGTGGAGGTGCGTGCTGATCGTTTTCATGGCACAAGGCAACAGTCGCAGAAGCAGAGCTAATACCGTCTACGAGAATCTGGTGTGCACTCTCTTTTACTGAATCCATCTCCCTCCTGTAGCGGGCACGAACAGCGGAATACGGATCAAATGAATGGACGGTCCCAACATTCGAGGTCTAATGATCCTTGGTAGATGGTATCAGTCCCGGCGGTGCGGAATGCGACTATGTCAACACCTCTTTGAAGGCAATGTCCTCGGCGGCGAGGACGAAGACCGTCGGCGGCAGGCCTTCGGTGCGTTCCTGCAGGCGGGCGTAGTAGGAGGAGTAGTCCGGCTCCTCCTCGGGGGTGGCCATGCCCAGAAAGACGACGTCGGCATCGGCGGAGGTTTCGTGTAGCACGTCGTCGAAGGTGCGGCCGTCCGCCGTAATGACGTTGAGGAGGGCCCCAGTGCGGAGCTGGTCGACGATGGGCTGCAGGGTGCTGCGGCGCTCTTCGGCTTCCGCCGCGTCGGTCGCCAGGACGTTCAGGCGCACCTCCGCGCTCTGCCACTCCACGTTCGTCTGCAGGAGGTAGGACAGGA
>CAZRPQ010000358.1:0-3019 GCA_964601725.1 uncultured Salinivenus sp.
GGGGTCCTCCGAATCGGCGGTCCCAGAACATCCACTGGCACCAACCCCGGATACAACAACGGCTCGGTAGCGGTCGGAGGTAGCTTCGCGCACGAGGACGGCACCACGTCCATTCCGAACGCGAGCGCCGTCGACGTCGCAGGCGACGTGACCGTGACCGCCGGGCTCTTCCAGGCAAACCTTTCGGACAATTCGGGTGTCACCACCCCCCCTGACAACACCTTCGAGGCCTCGGCGCTCACGGTAGGAGACAGTACCGACGCGAGCGGAGGCCCCGGCGGCGACTTCACAAGCGGGCAGGACGCCACGTTCGAAGCCGCCCCGGGTCCATCAGCATCTGGCGCCGACAATGACGACATTGTGATCCCGGGCCAGGTGTCCGTCCGGTTTGATGCCCAGCTTGCGCTTGGGGGCCAGGCGCTCCGAACCGAGAGCGACTTTGAGTTCCTCGGCGCGGGCGACCAGCTTGTAGAGAACAATGACCCTGACAACTCCGGGCTGGAGGGCACGGTTCGGTTTGAGGGCACAGAAGACACGCTGTCCGTGGAGACGGACGAAACGCCCGATACCTTCCTCAACGGACTGGTGATCGATCTCGAAAATGGCGACCTTGAGCTGGCGTCCAGTGTCCAGACGAACCGGGTAGGCGGCGCGTTCAACTTCGGAAACAGTCGCCGTCCGATGGGGCCTTCGCCCAACCCCACCCGAAACTTCGGAACCATTGCCCTGGAACGGGGGAACGTTTTGACCGGCGAAGATACCCTTACGGTGCGCGAGCCGACGCCCACAAGCGGCGGTGACCTCCTTGAGGCGAACAACGCGGATGAGGTAAGTCCTCCTCCTCCTAGGGGTGGTACTCCCGGTCAGAGCCCTGTCCTTGGGGGGTCCCGCAACAGCCACGTCGTTGGCACGCTGAGGCGGGCCCTCGACGAGACGACCCCGAACACTGGCGGGTTTGTCGAAGACGGCTACATCTACCCGATAGGCGACGGTGAGACATACAGCGCCGCGGTCGTCGAGCCGGCGACCGACTTCGGGCGGTCGCAGTTCTTCACCACGACGCTCACGGACGATCCGGGAATCGAACTGCCCGACGGCCTTACTTCCGACGGGTTCAACTCGATTACCGGTGAGGAGATCGTGCTCGACCTGGACGTGCAGTCTGAGCCGTACTACCGCATCGAGACGGAGCAGACCCCCGATGAGAACGTGAACGTCCGGATGATCGCCGGCGATCTGTCCGGCCGGGTCGACGAGATCAAGCAGCTTCGCATCGTGCAGTTTGACACCGATGCCGGGGACGTTCAGGAGGCCGGGACCTACGACTTCACTGGCGATCCGGCCGATGACCAGACCGCCGGGCCAAACTCCTTCATCAGCGGCGTGCCAAACGTCCACCACGAAGGGGTCGACTTCCGTGAAGGGAACGTGATCGGCATCGCGAGCGACTCGGAGTTCAATCTCCTCGGCGAGAACAGCGCGCCGTCCTTCGCTCCCGCCGACCAGCCGGGCGACCAGTCGGTAAACGTAGGCGAGAGCGCAGAGGTCACCTTCACGGCCCAGGATCCGAACACCGATGGGGCCGACCTCAGCTTCACCGTCGATAGCGATGTTAACGTCACCTCGAGCTCCCAGAGCGGAGGTGAGCTTACGGTGACCATCGAGCCGGACTCCGCCGACGCGGAAGACTCCTTCGTCGCCGGCGGCACGGACGACACGCTTGACCTCGTCGTGGAGGCCTCCGATCCTGAGGGCCAAACCGGTAGCACGTCCATCGGCGTGACCGCTGGCCTCCAGAACGGAGACGCCAACAGCAGCGGGTCGGTGAACACCGCCGACGCGAGCGATGCGCTCGACGCCTTCCTGGAGAACGTCTCGCTGACCCCGGTTCAGACCGACGCGGCCGACCAAAACGACGACGGCAACGTGACGCCGTTCGACGCCGCGCAGATTCTGCAGCTGGCCCTTGGAAGCTCCAGTGCTCAGATCGCAAGCGCGAAGACCGGTGGTTCCTCTGCCGGTACGGTTGTGATCGGGGACGCTGACCGTTCGGGCGGGGCGCTGACCCTCCCGGTTGAGCTAACCGGCGAGACGGAGAACGTCCGCTCGGTGGCCGTGGAGATCGACCTTGAGGGCACGAGCCAGAAGGTAGACGACGTGGCCACGAGCCTCCCGAGCGGATGGATTGCCGACCACAAGTCCTTCTCCGATGGGACGCTCAAGATCGGCATGGCCGGCTCCTCGGCCCTCTCTGCCGGAGAGATCGCGACGATCCAGCTGCAGGGCACCGACCTTGCAGAGGAGGAGACGGGCGGCACGTTCCGCCTCAACGGCAGTGACGCTCAGGACCTCGAGGTGCAGGTCTCGCCGGAGAGCTTCGCGCTGAACGGGAACTACCCGAATCCCTTCAGCACCTCGACCACCATCAGCTACGACCTGAAGGAGGCGGTAGACGTCTCCATCGAGGTGTACGACATCTTGGGTCGGAAAGTCGGCACGCTGGTCGACAAGAAGCAGTCGGCCGGAAGCTACGAGGTGTCCCTCGACCAGGGCTCCGGCCTCGGCGCCCAGATGAGTTCGGGCGTGTACGTCTACCGCATCACGGCCGGCGACTTCACGGCCACTGAGAAGATGACGGTGGTGAAATAGACACGCGAATGGACCGACGGGCTGGGGCGCAGTTAAGCGCCTCAGCCCCATTGGTCCGTTTGCCCAGTTCCTACCAGCACTTCTTTCGACAGTCTCCTGCCTGCCACACCTTTTCGGCCGATCATGGTTGAACTTTACTCTTCGACGCACCGAACGCTTGCCAACCTGGGTGAGAATATGTCTCAATCGATACAGTCGACGATGAGTATTTTCCGAACGACCGCTCTGATTGCCTTTGCCTTCGCCTTCGCGGCGCTGGCCCCGATGGCGGAAGCGCAGGACGAGGTGCCAGTGCGGGTAAGCAACGTGAGCGGTGAGACCGGTGATGTGGTATCGGTTGACGTTCGCCTCGACAACCTCAATGATGCGT
>CAZRPQ010000359.1:0-3018 GCA_964601725.1 uncultured Salinivenus sp.
GCCGAAGCGGGTGTGGTACCCCTCCAGGTCGCGCCAGAGGCGGGTGGTGGTGGCGAGCGAGTCGTACACCGGCACGGTGGGCATGCGGCGCTCGGTCTGGACGACCGCCGAGAAGCCGCGGTCGCGGAGGCGGGCGGAGTCGGGCGTGAGGGTGCGTGTTCGGATCTCGGTGTCCGGACGCCCGGGGGCCCAGGCAAGCCGGTTCCAGTAGACCTCCATGTTGGTGCGCAGCCGCACGCGGGACGGGTGCTCCGGGCCGAGGGCGTCGGATAGGTCGATGAGCATGGTCTTCGACTTGCCGGCGGGGAAGCCAATGTCGGATTTGGCGACGGTCCATCCCCCATTCCCGTCCGGCACCTCGACGGTGAGGCTGCGGGGCGGCGCATGGTCGCCCTGGCTGATGGCGAGGTTGAGGGACGTGTCCGTGGGGTAGACCCAGCCGTCGGCCACGAGCCAGAGGGGACTGTCCGTGGGCACATCGTCGCCCAGCGTGAGGGTCACGGAATGCTCCTCGGCCCGGCCCTGGAAGGGGCCGAGGGAGAAGGTGTTGAGGTACCGATCGTCCTTCTCGGAGACACGGGCCGTCACGTCCCGCCCCTCGTGGTCGACCGCGCGCTCGACGGGCCGCGGCTCGGCAAGCGGCGTGAGCGTCTGGTCGGGGGCCGGAAGATGAAAGCGCTCGTCGATGCGCACGTTGGTGTCGGTCGGGTGGTCCACGGCCACCAGCTCCACGCGGTCGAAGAAGTGGCTCTCCCAGAGCTCGCCGGTGATGCGCACGTCGTACTGGCCGTCGCGGCGGGCCACATTCTCGCCCGGGATGAAGATGCGGTCTTCGCTGTGGATGACCTGCGCGTCGCCCTGCGCGTTGATGCGGAGGCCGAGGGCCGTGCGCCAGAGGAAGTCGGTCTCGAATTGCATCCCCTCGCCGTCGTAGGTGTAGACCCACGGGCAAGACCCTTTGAGGCGCTGCCGGGCCAGGGCGGTCTGGGTGGAGACGAGGTCGAACTCGGCCTGCATGGTGCCGTTGGGCCAGATGATGCGGGCCACCTCGGCCCCGGTGCGGCGGCCGATGCCGAAGTGCACGGTCGGCTCGGTGATGGGACGTTTTTGGTAGAGAAGCCCCGACCGCAGCTCAATCTCGCCCCCGATCCCGAACGGATTGATGCGGCGGTCGCCCCGGGCCCGGGCAGCGCGGGGCTGGATGCGCTGCGACTGGTAGTTTTTCGTGCCCCGGTTCGTGAGCCGCAGCGGCGTGCCGGTCTTGTCGAGGGCCAAGAGATCGAGGCGGCCCTCCCCCCGCACGTCGGCGGCCGAAAAGACCGTCTGCTCGATGGGGCGCGGGTGGGGGACGAAGGTGCCGGTCGAGTCGTGGAGCCAGGCCCGGGCCGAGCCGGGCGTGACCCGCGTCAGGTCGAGGGCGCCGTTGTTGTCGAGGTCGCCGGCGAGCAGGCGCGTTTCGGGCACGGATCCGTCGTCGGGCAGGGCGCCGGTGTCGACGACCTCGCTGGCCGTCCAGCCGGACGACTGGGCGGACGGGGCGAGCCGCTGCACGGACCCGTCGGCCCGCAGCGCAAGCAACGTCAGTGTGCCGTCCTGGTTGACGTCGCCGACCGAGAGGGCCTGGCCCGTGTCGAGAGTATCGGGAAGGGACCGACGCGCAAACCGCGGGGAGCCGGAGCGTTGGTTGTCGTAGACGTGCAGGCGCCCGTCGGCATCGAGCATGGCGGCGTCGGGCGTGCCGTCGGCGTCGAGGTCGGCCCACACGAAGGAGCGAAGGGCCTGCACGTCCTCAAAAAATGACCGGCGGGCAAAGGTGTTGTCTCCGTTATTGCGAAGCGTCACAGGCGATCCCGTTTCGCGCGCCAGTACGAGGTCGAGGTCGCCGTCCATGTCGAGGTCGGCGGGCCACACGCCGGTGTAGGACGCCGTGCGGGCGTCAGCGGGCACCGCCTCGGGCGCAATGTTCTGGTACGAGCTGTCGGGCTGTTGGCGATAGAGGCGCAGGCCCCCGGGCCCGGCGGCCGCCAGGTCGATGCGAAAGTCATAGTCCAGGTCGAAGGCCGCCACGGCGTTGCTCGACGGCGCGTCGTCCCGGGGGCCGCCCGGGAACGGCATCGTGAGGGTGCGGCCGAGGCCCGTTTCGATGCGAATCGTTTCGCCGTCGGTCATCATCACGTCGGGCGGCACGCCGTCCGCCAGGGTCACATGACGAATCCAGTCCCACGGGCCGCCGGTCGCCACCGTGTCGGGCTGCACCGTGAGGCCGGTGTCCGCGGACGCGGGACGAGATGCGGGCGATTCCATGCGGAGGAGTTGCGGGATGACGGCGGCGCGGTCCTTGAGGGACGGCGGCTGGACGACCGTCTGGGCGGCCTGGTAGGCCGGGACGCGTTGAAGGTCGTTCTTGAGAAAGGCCACCGCCGAAGCCGCCTGCGACGGCGTAGAGACGGCGTCGCGGACGTCCTGGAGGGAGGCCTGCACCGCCTCGGGCCAGGCGTCGGCGCGGTCGGCGAGGTGATCGACCATCGTGCGGAGGGTCTGCGCGTCGCCTGTCTTGGCCGCGAGCCGGGCCGTCTCCACGAGCACGAGTAGGTTGTCAGGGCGCTGGGCCCGCAACTGTTGCATCAGCTGGAGGGCGTCCCGATCGGCCGACGCCCCGCCCTGCTGCTCGGTGACCTGCGCGAGGGCGTACCGGGCCGGGGCGTTCGTCGAGTCGAGCTCAATCGCTCGCTCGAAGTGGGTGATCGCCTGGTCGTAGCGTCCCCGCTCCCGTTCCAGAATGCCGGACAGGAGGCGGATCGTCGGGGCGTCCGGGGCCAGGGAGCGGCTCCGCTCGAAGTGGTCGGCGGCCGTCTCCAGGTCGTTTTGCTGAGCGGCCAGCAGCGCCCGATTGGCCCACACCGACGGCTCGCCGGACGCCACCTCGGACGCCGTGGTGAGCTGCTGCTCGGCCCGGAAGTTCTCGCCCACCTGGAGGGCCGAGACGCCCGTGTAGAAGGCCGTCACCGCCGTCTCGTA
>CAZRPQ010000360.1:0-3015 GCA_964601725.1 uncultured Salinivenus sp.
GTGGACGCACCTGCACGATCTGCTCGTCGGCGTCGTCGGGATAGACGCGGTTCGTAAGCAGGACGAGGAAGAGGTCTTCCGTCGGATCGATCCAGAAGGAGGTGCCGGTATAGCCGGTATGGCCGAAGCTCGACGCCGAAAATTCGTCGCCCGCCGAGGAGTAGCCCTCCGGACTCTTCGTGTCCCAGCCCAGGGCGCGGGTGCTGTTCGGCACGTCGGCCTGGGTGGTGAACGTCTCAATGGTTTCTGGCTCCAGGAACTGCCGGCCGTCGATCCGCCCATCGTGTGTCAACATGTAGCCGAAGCGGGCGAGGTCGGGGGCCGTGGAGAAGAGGCCCGCGTTCCCCGACACGCCGCCCATGTCGCGCGCCATCGGGTCGTGCACGGTCCCCTGGAAGCGCGTGCCCGTCGTGTCGGTCGTGGGCACTGCCCACTCGTGCGTATTGCCGGCCTCGTAGAAGCCCGTGTCGTGCATGCCGAGCGGCTCGAAGATGCGCGTCCGGCAGAACGTGCGGAACGACTGGCCGCTGACCGTCTCCACGATGCGCAGGAGCGTGAGCATGTTGAGCCCACTGTACTGGGACGTGGTGCCCGGGGTGTAGGTGAGCGGCTGCGCCATGACGGTGTCGAGAAGGGCCTCGCGGGACGGCCCCCGTTCATCCGGGCCGAGGTACGGCTTCAGGCCCGAGGAATGCGCCAGAAGCTGGCGGACGGTGACGGCCTCCTTCCCGTTCTGGGCAAAGTCCGGCAGATAGCGAGCCACCGCAGCGTCCAGCTCAAGGTCGCCCTGCTCGTACAGCAGCATCGCGGCCGTCGTGGTGGCCACCACCTTCGTGAGCGACGCGAGGTCGTACTGGGCACCCGTCGTGACCGGCGTTTTCTCGTCGTAGGTAAAGTAGCCGTGGCCGTCGAGCTTCGTGACGACGTTTCCCCGCCCCACGGCGACGGCCGCGCCCGGAAAGGCCCCGTCGAGCATGGCCGACCGGAGGAGCGTGTCGAGGCGGGCCAGTTGCCGCCCGTCCATGCCGACCGACTCCGGCGGCCCTTCCCGGGGCGCCACGGCCTCCAGAGAAATGCCGGCGTCCTTCCCCGCCACCTCCGGAATGGTGACAGGCAACCGGCCGGGCGTGCCGGCCGCCCCCACGAGCGCCTGCGCCGCGGCGCGCTGCGAGGCCTCGCCCGATCCATAGGCCGCCAGCAGTGCCTCCGGCGCAGGATCGAGGCCGGTGGGGGCGTAGGGATTGCCGAAGGCCGCAAACACGACCGGCGGCCCCTGCGCCCCCAGGTCTTCGAGGAAGTCGTGGTGCTTGTCAGCCAACCCGATGGATCCGCTCCAGGCTTGAACCCGGAGGAAGGAGGGCACGATGACAACGTCGTAGTCCGAGGCGGCCGCCAGGTGCTCCTTCACGTCCTGCGAATCAGAGCGCGGGTCGAGGCGGCGCGTGTCGACCGTTCCGAGGGCGGGCCGCCCGCGGAGCGCGCCGATGAATGTGCTCCCGGTCCCCGGGTACTCGCTGTCGCTAAGCGTGACGACGAGGGCGTCCTGCTGCTCCGGCGGCGTGAGGGGCAAGAGGTCGTCCTCATTCGAGAGAAGCGTGAGCGACTCGCGGGCCACCGTGCGGGCGAGCACGTCATGGGAGCGGCGGTCCACCCGGTGGCGTGTGGTGTCGACGGGCACCTGTTGGGTCTCGTGGAGGCCCAGCTGCTGCTTCGCGGCGAGCAGCCGCCGCACCGAATCGTTGATCTCGGTCGTGTCGAGCCGCCCCTCGGCCACGGCCGCCTGGATGGCCGCGTGCGCGGCGTGCGGATTCGTCGACATGAGTAGGAGATCGGCCCCCGACTCCAGCACGCGCACCGCCGTCTCCCCCACGCCGAACGTGCGCGTGACGGCCTCCATGTTGAGGGCATCGGTCACGACGAGCCCGTCGAAGCCAAGGTCGTCCCGGAGGAGGTCGTGGGTGAGCGGCCGCGACAGCGTAGCGGGGACACTATCCGCTGCGAGGGCGGGCAGGGCGAGATGACCCGTCATGACGCTCTCCACCCCAGCGTCGAGGGCCTGGCGGAACGGCGGGAGTTCGAGCGTATCGAGGCGGGCCCGGTCGAAGCGGAGCACCGGCAGGTTGATGTGCGAGTCGACGTCCGTGTCGCCGTGGCCGGGAAAGTGCTTCACCGTGGCGAGCGTGCCGCCTTGCTGCGCGCCGCGGGTAAACGCCGAGGCCATGGTGCCCACGAGGGGCGGCGCCCCCCCGAACGCGCGGATGTTGATGATCGGATTCTTCGGGTTGTTGTTGACGTCCGCCACCGGCGCGTAGAGGTGGTGCACCCCGAGCGCCCGGGCCTCCCGGGCCGTCACGTAGCCGACGCGGTAGGCGTGCGACGCGTCGCGCGTGGCTCCGATTGCCATGGCCGGGGGAAAACTCGTGGCCTCGTCGATCCGCATCCCCACGCCCCACTCGGTGTCCTGGGCCACGAGAAGCGGCCGCTCGGCCTTCGCCTGGAGGTCATTGGCCATCGTGATCTGGGTCATGGGCGTGCCGGGCCCAAAGACAAGTCCCCCGGCCCCGAACGACTCCACGAGCGAGACCGTCTCGCGGTACGACGGGCTGTTTGCGTTTTGGAAGACGCCGTCGAGCCGCACCACGAACAGCTGCGCAATCTTTTCGTCCAGCGTCATCTCCCGAAACTGCCGCTCGGCCCAGGAGGCCTCCAGCGAGTCGGTCGTGTCTGCACGTGCAGGCGGAGCGGCCGCAGGGCCTGCCGAGACCGTGGCCGTCCCCGGCGCTCCCAGAATCAGGACGGCAGCGGCGAGCACGACGCCGAGGCCGGCAGTAATGGACGAACGGCGAGAAGAAAACGTCATGGCGAAGCAAACCGTCCAGAAAAACAAGCACAATTCCCCCTCTCCCCTCTTACCCTTCCCTCTTCCCCCTCACCCTTCCACCTTCTCCTCCTCCATCTCGATCAGAGAGACCTCGTCCCGCTGCAGGTCGCGCCAGAGATAGACGGCCGCGCTGA
>CAZRPQ010000361.1:0-2997 GCA_964601725.1 uncultured Salinivenus sp.
CTTCCCTCTTCCCCCTTCCCTTCGACCTCGCCCCCTCTCCCTCTCACCCGTTCGCCCATTCGCACTCTCGCCCATCCCCAAAACCCGCGGGAGCGCTTCCATCCTAGACAAGCGCCCACCGGGTGTTATGATTCTCTGAATGCCCCCTGGACGAAGGCCTCAAACTTGGCACCGTCCCAGTCGGCTCGTACATTTGGCGTGACACTCACAGGCCTCTGACATTCTTCTCAGATTCACGATGCGCCGTTGGGACGAACTCGACCTCGAGACGGAAGGCACCGGCATCTCCAAACCCCTGAGCCGACAGGTCAACCTCCTGGGGAGCATGCTCGGGCAAATTGCCGAGGAGCAGAGCGGGGAGGCCCTCTTGGAACAGGTGGAAGGGCTGCGGGCGCTCTGCAAAGAGGCGGAACAGAACGATGATCCGGCCCTCCGGGACGAGGCAGCGGATCGCATCTCTAGCCTCGATCAGGATACGCTGGAGCGGCTGCTGCACGTTTATACCACGTTCTTCCACCTCGTCAACCAGGCGGAGCAGCAGGAGATCATCCGCGTCAACCGGGAGCGGGCCCGGCAGTCCGGCCTGTCGGAGTGGCCGCTGGGGGCAGGGAATGGCACCGGCACCGACGAGGCGGAGCCGCGCCCCCAGTCGATCGACGCAGCCGTGGCTCACCTGAAGGAGGAGGGCTACTCGTTCGACGAAGTGGTGGCCCTGTTCGAGCAGCTTGACATCGGGCCTACCCTTACGGCCCACCCCACAGAGGCGCGCCGCCGCACGGTGCTCCGCAAGGAGCAACACATTGCCGACCTGCTCTCGACCCTCCGCCGCCCGGACCCAACCCCCGATGAGCGGGCCGAGACCCTGGATCGTCTCTACAGCCAGGTCGCGTTTCTCCTCGGCACCGACGAGGTGCGGGCCGAACGGCCCACGGTGCAGGAGGAGGTGGAGCAGGGCCACTACTTCCTGCACGGCTCCATCTGGGACACCATCCCCACCATCCACCGCGACGTGCAGCAGGCCCTGCGGCGCCACTACGACGCCACCGCCGAACTGCCTGCGTTCCTCAAGTACCGGTCCTGGATCGGGAGCGACCGGGACGGCAACCCCAACGTGACGGCCGACGTGACGCGCTGGACCTTTGCCCGCCAGCGCCGCACCACGCTGGAGCACTACCTGGAGGAGATCGACGAGCTGCGCGACGACCTGAGCATCTCCACCCGGCAGCTCTCCGTCTCGGAGGTCCTCAAGGACTCCCTCGCCGTGGATGCGCAGGAGGTCGACCTGCCCGACGACGTGCAGCATCAGTACCGGCGCGAGCCCTATCGCCTCAAGCTCTGCTACGTGGAGGCACGGCTCCAGGCGCTGATCGACGAGATCGACGCCACCAACGTGGAGCAGATGGCCAGCGACTACACGGCCGACGATCTGCTGGCCGACCTCGGCCTGATCGCCGACAGCCTCCACGAGCACGGGTTCGAGAATGCGGCCCAGAGCGGGCAGCTTCACCGCCTCCGCTCGCTGGTGAAGACGTTCGGCTTCCACCTCGCCGCGCTCGACGTGCGCCAGCACAGCGGTGTCCACGAGGACACGGTGGCGGCCCTGCTGAAGACTGGGGGCGTGGTGGACGACTACGCGGCCCTGTCGGAGGAGGAGAAGCTGGAGGTGCTCTCTGAGGAGCTCCAGAACCCACGTCCGCTGGTGGGCCGCTACGCGGGCCTGCCCGAGGACGCGGCCGAGCTAATGGAGGTCTTCGACGTCATCCGGGCCATCCACACGGTCGACCCGGACGCGGTGGGCAGCTACGTGGTAAGCATGACTCACACCGTGAGCGACCTGCTGGAGCCGATGCTGTTGGCGAAGGAGGTGGGGCTGGGCGACATCGTCGATGGGGCCTACCAGTGCCCGCTCGACATGGTGCCGCTCTTCGAGACGATTGAGGACCTCGACGCCGCCGACGACCGGATGGAGACGCTCTTCACGCACCCGGTTTACGCCAAGCACCTGGAGGGGCGCGACGGCTTCCAGGAAATCATGCTGGGCTACTCCGACAGCAACAAAGACGGCGGCTACTGGATGGCCAACTGGGCCCTGCACAAGGCCATCCACACGCTCGGCGTGGTGTGCGACGAGCACGACGTGGACCTGCGCCTCTTCCACGGGCGCGGCGGCACGGTGGGCCGGGGTGGGGGCCACACCTCGCAGGCCATCCAGGCGCTCCCGCCCGTCGTCCACAACGGCCGCATCCGGATGACCGAGCAGGGCGAGATTATCTCGTTCCGCTACGCCCTGCCCGACATTGCCCGGCGCCACGTGGAGCAGCTCGTAAATGCGACCCTCACGGCCACCGCAGAAGCCCAAGACAATCCGCCTGCGGACAATCCCCTCCTGGCGGACAAGGTCTCGACGAAGTCCAACGTGGTGGACCTCATGGATCGCCTGGCCGAGCAGGGCATGTCCGCCTATCGTGCCTTCATCGACGACCCCGACGGGTGGCAGTGGTACACCGCGGCCACGCCCATCGAGCACATCAGCCGCCTGCCCATCGCGTCGCGGCCCGTCTCGCGCGCCTCCGAGGGCGAAGAGGTCCAGTTCGAGAACCTGCGCGCCATCCCGTGGGTGTTTTCGTGGACGCAGACGCGCTACATCGCGCCGGGCTGGTACGGCACCGGCCGGGCCCTCGCTACGCTCATCGAGGAGGATCCCGACGCCCTCGACACCCTCCGCGCCCTCTATCGCCAGTGGCCGTTCTTCCAGACGGTCCTCGACAGCGCCCAGCGCGAGATGGCCCGGACCCGCCTCCACATCGCCGAGCGGTACGACGCCCTCGCCGACGTGGAGACGTCCTTCCACGATCCCATCGTGGACGACCACGAGCGGGCCGAAGACGCCATCCTCCAGATCACCGACCAGGAAGGGCTCTTCGACAGCAATCCGGTGCTCAAGAAGTCTATTGAGCTCCGAAACCCGTACACCGACGTGCTCAATCTCCTCCAGAT
>CAZRPQ010000362.1:0-2990 GCA_964601725.1 uncultured Salinivenus sp.
GAGTCGTCGGGCGAACAGGGCCACGCAGCTACATCGTCTTCTGCAATGTCGTACCGCGTCCCTTTCGTCACTACTGGTACCTGTTCACGATCGTACGGGGCCTTGATCCACTCCCAAACCGTACGTCCATCCGCGGTCACCTCTACTATCCGTCCCGCATTGGACTCGGTGAGCAGCATGTTTCCATTCGCCAGTTTCTGCCACTTGCCTCGTGTATCGGTGTATAACGAGCCCGAATGAGGTGTTGGAAACCGAATTTCCATCGAGTCCGCATGCGGCCGAAAGGCCACGATTTGGCTGCCGCCCAGCGTGGTCCCGCGCTCCGAGTAATCGGAATTGTTGTTGAAGACCCCAATCCACCCGTCTCCAACGAAGTCGGGATCGTGCTGCTGAATGAGTGAGGTCCGGGTGTGCCACTTCACGGTTCCGGACTGGGGATCGAGCACGAATACGAGGTCGATGTAGCGGAGCGACACCAGCAGGTCCCCGGCCTCGAACATGGGATACGCGTCTGCCATCGACGGAGAGAGCGGCTCCACGTCGTTGAGGTGCGTTACGTCCCGCCCTCCTCCCTTGCGGGACCCCGGCGCCCGCTTCGGCCTGTACGCTTTGAAGATGTAGCGCTCCAGATCATTCGCGTAGAGGAGGTCGAGCACATTCAATTTCTTGGTCACTGTGCCCTTTTCGGTGACGTGCAGGAGCTGGTCGAGCCAAACGCGTCCGTCGATGCCGGAAAATCCGTCGGGATAACGCTCGCTGCCGGTGCGAGGCGTGCGACTCGTGCCTGGAATCCAGAACGAGCCCGCCTCCGTCCGCGCAATCGCGTGGTGAGATCCGGTCGACAATCGCCATTTGACGCGGCCACATGCATCGAGACGGGCCGTCCCGACGTACTCGACGTTCACCAGCACGTCTCCATTCGGGAAGAGGTGCGTTCCGTGGATGGCCTTCAGTGCCGGATTGCCCCTCCGGTCCACGGAGTCGGGGAAGAGACGCCTCCGGTCGAACCGCCATCGGTGCACGGCCGTCCCGCTCTCATCGATCAGGTTGAGCCCGGCCGTCCACCCCTCATCCGTAGACCAGGACGAGGTAATGAGGGTGAGCCCAGGCTGCACGCGATTCGGGCGGACGGTTTGTGCCCCTGACCGATCGTACACCTTGTCGTGCAGATTGGGAGGCCCTGCCGACCACGTGGTGAGCAGCGCCGTCGTCTGCCGGGACGCCCGCTCCAGGTGCGCGTTCGGGAACCAGTCGTGCCACCGCGTCGCAAAGCCGCCCAGATAAGCGAGCAGTGCCACGGAGAAAATAAAAAGCCCCTTTTCCAACGACGACGGCATTGACATTCTGCTGAACTACGCTTCGCGGTAGAACGCTCCCTCAATGTGCACGAAAAGGACGGTCCCCCGAAAGACACGCTACTTAAACGTTTGACAAAATCACCATCCCCGGACAGCCTGGATGCTCGCGGGTACCCGCTGCTACTCACGGCGTCGCCTGCACCGAATCGACCGAGGAGCACGGCCAAGATGCGACATCCGCCCGCGACACGTCGCGACGAGCCATCTCCGAGATTCGGGAGACTTTCGATTCGCTGTACGGCTCAATGATCCACTCCCACACGGTCCGGCCGTCGGGGGCCACCTCTAGGATCCGGCCCGCTTTCGCTTCCGCGAGTAGCATGTTGCCGTTTGGAAGCTGCTGCCACATCCCTTGGCTTTTGGTGTAAAGCAGTTTCGATGCCGGCGTTGGAAAGCGAATCTCCACCGAATCGGTGTGCGGCTGCACGGCCACGATGCGGCTTCCGCCCAGCATGGTACCTCGTTTCGTGAAGTCCCGGTTGTTGTCGAAAATGCCGATCCACCCCCCTCCGATGAAGTCCGGATCGTGCTGCATGATGAGCGGGTCCGACGTGTGCCACTTTACCGTCCCCGTGTCTGGGTCGAAGACAAACACGAGACTCAGTTTTCGGAGGGAGACCACCAGGTCGCCGGCCTCGAAAAGCGGGTACTCATCTGCCATTGAGGACGGGAGGGGCTCCACGTCGTTCAGGTGCGTGAGGTCTTTTGCTCGGGGCTGATCGGCGCCGGTCTGCGGCTGCCAGGCCTTGACGATGTACCGCTCCAGATCATTCGCGTAGAGAAGGTCGAGCACGTTGATCCGGTTCAGGAGCTCCCCCTCCGCACTCACGTGATGGAGCTGCTCGATCCATACGGGATCGTCGAGCCCTGGAAACCCATCGGGATACTGCGTGCTCGTCGTTCGGGACTCTTTGGCGAGGCCAGAGATCCAGAACGTCCCGTCCTCGGCCCGTGCAATCGAGTGGTGGCCGCCCGCCGGCAGTTGCCAGCGGATGTCTCCACAGGCGTCCATGCGCACCGTCCCGGTGTACTGAGCATTGAACAGCACGTCGCCGTTCGGAAACAGGTGGGACCCGTGTAGAACCCTGTGCTCCGGATTGCCTCGGTGTTCGACCGAGTCCGGGAAGATTTTCCCCCGGTCGACCCGCCAGCGGTGGAGGGTCTCGCCCTCCCGGTTAATCAACTGAAATCCTGCGTACCACTCTTCTTTTCCGTTCCACAGCGAGTTGACGAACGTCAGCCCCGGCTGAGTTGCACTTGAGTCCTCGATTCGTACGCCGTAGCGCTCGTAGACCCGAGTGGTGAGGGACGGCCGATACCACAGGTTACTGGCCTCTTGTTGAATCTGTCGGAGGATCTGGTCCGGAAACAGGCCGTTCTGACGGGCTGAGTACCCGTACAGGAACACGAGCACCAGCACGGAGAAGGTGAACGCGGCCTTCTCGAAGGAGAATTCGCTCATCGTCGTGTTTGTGGTGCGGACGACTGGCGTCAGTACGTCCGAACGGCGTTTTCTGCGAACGGATGATGAGGGTGCTCAGGCATTCTGCGCGGAGTAGCGGCCCCGTATGACGGCGATGGCCTCTCGTTCGTGCCAGGCGATGACGCCCAGCCCCACGCCGAGCGTGCTGA
>CAZRPQ010000363.1:0-2979 GCA_964601725.1 uncultured Salinivenus sp.
AGAAGCAGGAGGGAATTCCCGAAATTCCGAATGCGGAGCTCTTGTTTGAGGAGGGAGTTTCGGCCTTCGAGCGGGGCGAGTACAAAACGTCGTACGAGCGCTTCCAGCTGGTGAGCGAATACGAGCTCAATCAGAAGACGACGGCCGCGCTACTGATGGGGGGCAAGGCGCTCATTCGGCTGGGACGCTATCAGGACGCCGTCGACCGGCTCGAGGCCCTGATTAGCCAATATCCCGAGACAGGATACCGGGAAGAGGCAACGTCTCTCATCAAGCGGGTCCGGCGCCGCCTCCAAGAAGCGACACAGGCGCCGGACACATTGCGCATCGGCGTGACCCTCCCGATGGGCTCCGCTTGGGTCTCTCAGTCACAGGCCCTGTTCAACGGCCTCCGCCTGGCGGTCGAGGAGCACAATGGTCTCCGCCGGCGGTACGTCCGTCCACGGGGGCTCCGGGCGTCGGCCGACACGTTCGAGGTCTACGACACGGCCGACGCTCGGGGGGACAGCCTGGCGGCGGCGGACGGAGAGACGACCGTGGCCACGCCCACCGACACGGCCCGGGTCGACTCGCTTCGAATTGTGACGGAACAGGTGGAGCGGCCGGAGTGGGTGGCCAAGATGCACTTTCGCCGGACGGGAGCCAAACCCAAGTCCGCCCGGGCGGCCGCCGATTCGCTCGTGCGCATCGATGAGGTCGACGTAATCATCGGACCCATTCGGAGTGAGACGGCCCGGCCGGCCGGGGCGCGCGCCGAAGAGGCGCGCGTGCCCCTCGTGGCTCCGGTGGCGACCGACGCGAGCGTCTCGGCAGGGCGCGACTATGTGTTTCAGGCCAACCCTACGATTTCGACCCGCGGCCGCATCATGGCCCGGTTCGCAAAGAATGGCCTCCTCATGGATCGCGTCGGGGTCATCTACGAGCGGGGCAACGACCGCAGTGCGCGCATGGCGGAGGGATTTCGGCGAGAGGCCCGCCGGCAGGACCTCGCGGTGCCCCTCCCCATCCCGCTCCAGGATTCGCGTGACTGGTCGCGACTGCCAACCCTCATCGAGAAGGACTCGACGATCACCGACTCCCTACTAGCCTTGCCGGAGGCCTTCTATCTTCCAGTGGTTGGGCAGGGCGCCGTCGGCAAAATCCAAGACGCCCTGACAGGGATGAGACAGGCGGTGCCGGAGAAGCGAGTGCTCGGAAATGCCGAATGGCACGACCTCCCCTTCGCGAACGTGGCCAGCGCGGTGACGGCCACCTACACGAACGGCTTCTACGTGCAGACGAGTCGGCCGGCCGTGCAGCGCTTTGTCCGCCGCTATCGGCTTCTCACCGACACGACGCCGGACGAGCTCTCTCCCGATGGCCGCCGCCTGGCCTATGCGGGGTACGACGTCGCCCACTTTCTGCTGTCTGTGCTCTCGCCGTCCGCCGCCCCGCTGGATCCTCAGACGCTCCGCGCCGCCCCGACATACGAGGGGCTTGGGGTCCGCATCGACTTCAGGGGCGAAAATACAAACCAGGCGATGTTCATCCATCGATACCGCAAGCAGCGGATTGAACTTCTCCGGTAGAGGAGCGGCTGCTCGGATTCCACTGCATGCCTTATTCTCGGGGATGGGTGTTGACCGGGGTTTAAAGTCTCCGAGAGGAACAGACCCACCCCCCTGTCGTTTCGGCTCCGCGTCGTCTCCTCCGCCTCCGGAAGCAGTCCGGAAGAAGAGACCGGCGGAGATTCGGGAGCGCATTCCACTGACTGTGTCCTTGGTACCGGCATCTCTTCATGCGTTTTTCGGCTCTCGTCCCCGTTCTGCTTTTTGCTCTTTTCGGGGCCTTCGTTGGGTGTTCGGGGAGTGGTCAACTCACGTACGAGGGACCCAAAGACGCCTATCAGAAGGGAGTGGCCCAGATGGAGGATGAGGACTACCAGCAGGCCATTCGCCTCTTCCGGGCCGTGTTCGAATATGGGCGCGGAAACGAGTGGGCACCGAAGGCGCGCTTCAAGCTCGCCATGGCCCAGCGCAAGCTGGGAAAGCACTTGGTGGCCGCAAACGAGTTTAAGCGCTTTCGGCAGCTCTATCGGAACAACGAGATGATCCCCCGCGCCGAGTTCGAGCGGGCCAACTCGTATTACCTGCGCTCCCCAATGTACCGGCTCGACCAGTCGGACTCGCGGGACGCCATCTCCCTCTTTCAGCTTTTCATCGACCGGCACCCGAATCACAAGCTCGTGCCGAAGGCCAAAAAGAAAATCGACGAGCTCCGCGCGAAGCTCGCCCGGAAGAAATACGCGTCAGGACAGCTCTACGAGCAACGGGAGATGTGGAAGGCGGCCACGACGGTATACGAGGACGCCTTCGACCAGTATCCGGACACCCCATGGGCCGACGATGCGCTCCTAGGGGCGGTTCGCACCTACATCCGATACGCGGATCGCAGCGTTCAGGAAAAGCAGGGTGATCGGTACCAGAAGGCGATCGAAAACTACGAGCGTCTCACGCAGCTTTTCCCCGAAAGCAAGCTGCTCGATGAGGCGGAGTCGCTCTACAGCGAGGCGCGGCGCAAGCTTGATCGTGTCCAGACCCGCGACGGGGAGCAATCGCTCGCGCAGGAGGACACGTCCCGCGGCTCCAACTAAGCGGAGGGGGCCACGCTGGCCCGAGGTGCCATGGATGTCGGTCTCTTCGGCGGGTCCTTCAATCCCCCCCACGTCGCGCACCTCATCGTTGCCGAGGTCGTCCGCGATCAGTTCGGCCTGAACGAGGTGTGGTGGATTCCCAATGCCACCCCACCCCACAAGCCCAAAGACGAACTGGTGGCCGTTGAGCATCGGCTTGCGATGACCCGGCGCGTCGTCGAGTCCAATCCTGCCTTCCGGGTCTGCGACCTCGAAGTGCAGCGGGAAGGGGTTTCGTATACGGTCGAGACCGTCCGGGTGCTGCAGGAGCAACATCCCGACACGGACTTTGCCCTCATCATTGGCAG
>CAZRPQ010000364.1:0-2977 GCA_964601725.1 uncultured Salinivenus sp.
GCCGGCCCTCGGACAGGGAGGACGACTCCAGCGCCGCCCGCCCCCGCTCGATCAGCGCCGCGTCGGCGCCCGCCTCGGACTGGGCCGCCCGGGCCGCGTCGGAAATCTCGACCCGATCCGTCGGGGTCGACTCCTCTGCGGCGCTCGTCTCGCTGCTCTCGGCCCCGCCCGACTGGGAAACGTCCGGGGCCTGACCGGCGTCGTCGGGGCGCGAAGAATTGGGCTGAACCGATCCAGCCGAGGGATTATTTTGGATGGTCATGGGTCCTGCGCGGTTGTGTGGCGAAACAGCGGATGCTTGGGCGGATCACTCTGTGCTGCAGGGTGCCCCTATTATCGGCACCGAGGGAGGTTCCTTAAATGAAATGCGGGCTTGCCGATGCGTGAGAACGTTCGCAAATAAGGGCCTGCTTTTTGGCTCCTGTTGCACGGCTCGGTAAAGCATGCGATTGCTTCAGCCCCTGAGTTCGGGGGGCAGAACCCCGCCCCGGGTCGAGGTCGATTCGTACGAGTCGTGGGCGTGCTTCAGGTCCCCGATCTGGGCAAGCTCTTCCTCGAGTTCGTCCTGGTGCGCCTGGAGTTGCTCCATGAGGGATTGATGCTGGTCGGTAAGGGCCTCCAGCTTGTCCCGATCGGCCGGCGAGAGGTCTTCGTCCGTCGTCTGCTCGCCCTGGCTTCGGACCTGCCGGGCCGCGTCGGCGCGCTGCTCCACCAGCTCAGAGACGAGCGTCCAGTCGTCCGCGTCCACGGCAGCCTCAATCTCTTCACCGAGGCGAAGAAGCGTGTCGAGCGCGTCGGACGGACCGGGCATGAAGGAAGCGGCAATGGCAAGGGGGAACGCGGGGCCGAATTAGAACCGGGACGTGACGGCCTGCTGCTGGTTGGACAGCCTTCGGATGGTGCTTTGCACCTGGGCGTACCGGTCTCGGAGCTGCTCCTCGCGGCGCTCCAGCCGCTTGTCGAACTGCTGGATGCGGTCGTCGAGGCGGTCGATGCTGTTGTCGATGCTGTCCTCCCGGCTGTCGAGAAGCCCCCCGGCATCTACGAACTGGTCGACGCGATTCTCGAGCCGCGTGGCCACTCCGTCGGGGCCCGCGAACAGATCCTTCAGGGCGTCCTGGTCCTCGCGGACGGCCGAGCGGAGGGCCTCCTCGTCGTTGAGCTTCAGGGTGCCGTCCCGGTTGGCCTCGATCCCGATGTCCGCAAGGGTCCGGAGGTTGTCGGGCTGGCCTTCGACCGGGCGTGTGGCGTCGCTGCGGAGCTGGCGCTGGAGCCGCTGGAACGTGCTGTCGCTGGCCAGGGCGCCCCGCTTATCCTGTTCGGGATTCACCTCGGTCTTGTCCCGGAGGAAGCTGATGACCTTGTTGAACCGATCGACAAATTCCTGCACGGCACCTTTTGCTCCCTCCTCGTCCGCCGTGACCTCGAAGGAGGACTCGGTGCCGGTGGCCTCGTCGAGGTTGATCGTGACGCCGTCGAGGGCATCGTCCACCTTGTTGGAATTGCGGGTCAGCGTCAGCCCGTCCAGGGTAAACTCGCTGGTGAGCTTCGAACCGGATTCACTGGTCCCCACCTTAGTGATCTTCCCAAAGTCGTCGCTTCCATCGAAAAAATCGCCGTTTAGCCCGAGCGCGGCATTATCGTTGGAGGCCGCCGGATCCGAGATCAGCTCGCCGGAGACGTTCGAGAAGTCGAGGCGGCCCTGGAAGCCGGTCTCCGAGCTGCGCACCGAGAGGCGCGCCGTGTTGCTCGTGGGATTGACGACCGACAGGTCCGGGCGCTCGTCGGACGAGATGTCCCCGTTGTCCACGGCATTCTGAAACGCACTGTCAATGGCAGACCGGATGTTTCCGAGGACCTCCTCGTTGGTGCCATTGAAGGCATCAGCGGCCACCTCTACCTGGACCGACTTGCGGTCGTTGTTCGAATCGCTGGGGGTGGCGACTCCTACATCAAAGGTCTGTGTGCTATTGAAAGCATTGGACAGGTCCGACCCGCCAGCCGAGTACTCCTGGGAGACCCGTCTGTCCTCGGAGGCGAGGCGGTCGACGGCCAGCGAGTGGGTGCCGGTGCTCGCGGTCTTATCGGCCGAGACGCCGAATGCTTTCGTGCCCTCCTCGGCACTCGCGCTCCGCCCCTCGAATGGGCTGGAGACCGGGTCGGTGAGGGTGCTGAGCTGGCTCTGGAGCGACGAGAGCTTGCCGTCGAGGTCGCTCACGATCGACTTCGTGTTCTTCTTCTGCTCTCGCTGATTCTCCAGGTCCACCTTGGGCTGGTTTTCAATCTGGAGCGTTCGCTGAATCAGCCGCTGGTACTGTGGATTCAGGCCGGACGAGGGGCCAATTGTGTTTCCCATGGTTCTGGAAGGGCCAATTCAAAGGCATGAGCCGAAAGTGGAGGCGGTGTTCTAGGCGGGCTGCCTGCCAAGCACGCCCTCCTGCCACCCCTCTCGCAGCTCGGTTAGCAGCTCGCGCACGACGTTGAGGTCTCCGGTGGCACTTTCGTCCAGGCAGAAATCGTAGACTGCCTGGAGGCGCTCGGCCATCTCGCCGCCATTCTGCAGATCGAGGCAGGAGCGGAGCTCCACGAGCACGTCGCGCAAATGCTCGCGGTCGCCCTGGTAACAGGCCGAGATGCCCTCATCGTAGAGCTTCTTGATCAGCTTTCCGGGGGAGGAGGTCTGAACGGACTGCTGCTGGTACTGCTGGCGTGCGTCGTACATGATGGTAGCTGCAAATTTTGATCCAACGAGTCGAGAGACTGAAGACAACGCCGCTCTGTGGTGTGAACGGGGGATGCTCGGCGGCCCGGGGAAATGTTTTCCGTATCGACGGTCGCCCAGCGGCTTTCGGGACGCACAATTTCCGTCGGAATCGTCACGGAGAGCATTTCCGGCGAGGCCGGATCCGTCTCCCATCCACTTCGGGTTATCGGCGGCCGCCGCTTGGTTTTAAGGGCGGAGCCCCGCAGAATTCAG
>CAZRPQ010000365.1:0-2976 GCA_964601725.1 uncultured Salinivenus sp.
GGTGGAGGCCGAAGCGTACGGGTCGTCCCATTGAAAGCTGAGGATCACGTCCCCGTCACTGCTAACAGATTGGGTAGTGTCGCCGGATGCCGGGTCGAATTCGAAGGCCCCCGCGCCAGTCTCCTCGTAGTTGGACCTGTACGACTGGCGTGCGTTATTCCCGGCCGAGGAGAAATAGGCAATGCCCTGGCTGTTGACGTCGTCTGCCGCCTGTGCGACAGGTCCGTCCTGAAACATCGGCTCAGCGAAATAGATGATGTCGTCAACGATGACATCGGACCCCGCGTTGGCGAGGTCCCGGATGCCCTGGGCGAAATTTGCCCGTCCGCCGAGCGCCGTGTGGAAGGCCTGGCTCGCCCCCGGTGCAACGTCGCGAATGATCTGCATCATGGCTCGGCCTTCATCCGACTCCAAAGGCCCACCGGAGGGGTCCTCGAGAATAGTAATCTCGGAGGCCGGAGGAAGATCTCCACTTTCGATGTCGTCCTGTGCTGTCGTTGAGACGTCCGCCTGGTCGTACGTGTCGGATAGGACGCCTACGGTTACTCCCTCCCCATCAAGGTCCCGGCTGGCCCGCACGTCGTCGGAGAGCATGGATGGATCGCCCTGGCTCACTGTTTTGCCCTGCGCTGTAGTAGCGGCTGCCGGGCTAGCTGAGTGCATCGATGAAAGGGCAGCGACCTCCTCCAGGCGGTCAATCGGAATGCGCCCCGATACGAGCCGGCCGACCTGTGCTCCGTTTCTGAGCCCCCGCTGCCGCAGGTCGGTCAGGAGGGCCTCTCTCTGCCCAGGGGCAGCAATCGCGTCGATCGTTACGTGCGCATCCTGAACTTGGACCATCGGCCTCATCCGCTCGGGAGGGCGGTACGTTCCTGCGGCTTTGCCCTGTCGCTGATGCCTGCCGTAGTCTTGGTGCAGGAGGGCGAGGTCTACCCCGATCTTGGCCAGTGGGCCGTCCTTGCCTTCGAGGTCCTCCCCTCGCACGTCCTTCAACGTCTGACGCAGATCCTCATCTGCGATGCTCGTTGGCTGCTGGGCCATAGATCGATCGACAAATAAGATCGTCGCGAGGAACGTCCCCGCGACCAGAAGAAGCCAGAATGTTTCCCTCGACCAGAGGCGCTCGAGACGCGGCTTTGGGCCCCTGGCCAGGCGTGATAGTCTGGGAATCCTAATCTGTAGTTCCTGAAGTAGGATCTGAACGAGGAGAAGACGAACCTGAGGATTCGCTCAGGTGCAGTCAGAGAGGATGTGCAAAGAAGAGAGTACGAAGTAGGCCCAACAACTTAAAGCAACTTAAACCAGCGAGAAGGTTCTACGACTACATCTGCGTGGGGCTGAGTCGGATCTGGGGCACGGGCGGTTGAAAAGACCCTCTACGACTTTCCTCTCGGCCCCATTGCCTCCGTGAAGGCATCCTTGACCTGAGCACGTTTCGGCTTGTAGTACCGCTGGGTGGTCTCCGGGGCCTCATGCCCGAGGAACTGCTGGAGAAGCTCCTCCCGCATCCCCTCGTCGGCGAGCCGCTGGGCGACGGTGTGGCGAAGCAGGTGTGGGTAGACCCGCTTCTGAATTCCAGCGTCCCGGGCGACGGATTTGACAATCTGCTGTACGCGCCGCTTTGAGTAGTGCCCGCCCTGCCGGGACCGGAAAAGCCACCCGGTCTCACGGTCACCTACGTGGAGCCGTAGCTCGTTGGCCAGGGACGAAAGAATCGGTACGTCCCTTGGCTTTTCTCCCTTAGTGTGCCGGAGACGGATTTCCAGATCCCGGAAGGAAATGTCCTCGACCCGGATCTTAATGAAGGCACTAACTCGAGCTCCCGTCTCCAGAAGGACTCTCATCATCAGCCCAGTGCGGCCATCCCGGTCGTATGCGGCATTTAGAAATGCCTCCTGTTCTTCAGAAGAGAGGCGCCCAGGGGACCCATTTCCAGACCTGTCGGGTGGGGAAAGGCCAACCTCCCGGCGGGCTTCCTTGATGAGGTGGGCCGACTGGTCGTAGGAGTAGCCGCCGTCCCGGAGGATTTTGGCAACCTTGCGAATGTCTTCCTGGCGGTCGTGATCGGGCATGTCGGAAGCGTTTTAGCGGAGGGATCGAGCTTCGTGATTGGTTTCTTAGCACGAAAGAATACCGATTAAAGCCCCAAAAATCAACGCTCACTCCCTGAATGGCCCTCGGTTTCGGGGCTGAGTTTCGCTCTACGGGCAAAGGACGAAAGTCGGGGGCACGGTAGCTCTAGCGGATCCGCTTCGGGAGCAAGAAAGTACCGCACTCTCTGTTCACCCAGTGGAATCTGCTTTCATGACTGTCCATCGGGTATCATACATGCAGGTATCATACATGCGATACCTCAAAGGTGCGATTAGGAAGGGGTGGAGCCCGCCATCATGAAAGGAGCCGAGCGGTCTTTCAGGTCGCGGTCAGCCTGGGGGTCCACCCGTCCGTTCTGCTGGCGGGCTACCCGGAGCTGGAAAGCTTAGGCGACACGGCCGACCTCCGGGCGCTGCCCTCGGAGATAAAAGAGGAGAGCCTCCAGCGCACGACCGGACCGATGGGCAAGCTCCTGCGGGCGGAAGTCCCTACCGGGGCGGAAGCGGCGGTCGAAACAGAAGGACCGGCCGAGTGGCTCCGCCGCGCCGAGCGGGCGGCCCGAACGCTTGCGCCTTACTGCCCCTCGCCCGGCGGGGCGATCGGGGCCGTGATCGGCAGGCATCACGGCGGCATGAAGGGCGCCGGGATCGCCGCCGCCCTTGCCCACGGCCTCCGCTCGGCCACCGAAGAGCCGGACCTGGAGGGCTTTCGCTACCCGGGTCCGTTCGTCGAGCAGTGCCTGCGATCAAAGCTACGAGACCGGCATTGGGACTAGCAGAACGCTGGACTAGCAGAACGCTGGACTGGCAGAACACTGAGGCTGGCAGAACACTGGGGCTGCCCGCTCGCCGGCAGGGCGAGTCCTAACTGAAGCTCCCGACT
>CAZRPQ010000366.1:0-2974 GCA_964601725.1 uncultured Salinivenus sp.
GCATCGTCTCGTACAACATGCTCGACGAGGACGTGGAGCGGTTCATGCAACAGCCCTGGACGATGAGTTCGTCGGACGGGGGATTGGTCGCACGCGGCGACGGTGGGCCGCATCCCCGCAACTACGGGGCCTTCCCGCGGAAGCTGGGCCGCTACGCGCGGGATCGAGGCGTTTTTGAGCCCGGGTCCGCGGTGCGGAGCATGACGCAGCTCTCCGCGACGGTGATGGGACTTCCCGATCGGGGGCGCCTCCAGCCCGGCGCCGCGGCGGACCTCGTGGTGTTCGACTTGAAGAACGTGAACGAACCGGCCACCCTTCGGGCGCCGCATCAGCTCTCCGAAGGCATGGTGCACGTCCTCGTGAATGGTCGCATGGCCATCCACGACGGGACGTTCACGGGAGCGCGCCCGGGACAAGTGCTTTCATTGCAATCAGAATGATCGATCGTTCGCAGCAATGAGACAGGCGAGGACCTGTGCCATTTCGTTCCTCCTGCTGACGTTGTGCGTCCTGGTTGGATGCCAGGGCCCGGGTCCAGCCACGGAGCCGGCCGCCAGCCCGACCGTCGCTGAACGCGTGCCTGACGACTGGGCCTATGAGCTCACTGCGCCCACTGCCACGGCTCCCCGGGGCATGGCGGCCACCGACGCGCAGCGCGCCACACAGGTGGGGCAGCGCATCCTCGAGCAGGGCGGCAACGCGGTCGACGCCGCGATCGCGACTACCTTCGCCCTGGCGGTTGTGTATCCGGAGGCCGGCAACATCGGCGGGGGCGGCTTTATGGTCGCCCGAATGGCCGACACCACCGCCGCGCTCGACTTCCGCGAGGAGGCGCCCAGTGCCGCCACGCGCGAGATGTATCTGGATGACGAGGGCGAGCCGACCGACTCCTCGCTCGTGGGCTATCTCGCCTCGGGGGTGCCGGGCACGGTGGCCGGGATGCGCAAAGCCTGGGAACGGTTCGGCTCGATGCCGTGGGAGGACCTCCTCCAGCCGGCAATTGAGTTCGCCGCCGAGGGCTTCACCGTGAACGAGCGCTTCGCTGAGACGGTGCAGGAGCGCGCCGACGTACTCCGTCGATTCCCGGCCTCGCGCAAGCTGTTTGTGCCGGACGGCGAGCCGCTCCAGGCCGGGCAGACGTGGACAAATCCCGATCTGGCCGCCACGCTCCGCCGCATCGCCGATCAAGGGCGTGCCGGGTTCTATCGCGGCCAGACGGCTCAGCTCATGGCCGAAGAGATGGAGCGCGGCGGTGGTCTCATCACCCGTGCGGACCTGCGGCGCTACGAGGCAAAGTGGCGCCCGCCGGTCGGCTTCACGTACAACGATCATCAGGTCTACGGCATGCCGCCGCCCTCCTCCGGCGGCATCACGATGGCGATCACGGGCAACATCCTGAATGCCTACGAGGTGGATACCCTCGGCTGGCACGCCCCCCGGTCGCTCCATCTCCGGGCGGAGGCGAAGCGACGGGCCTTCGCCGCGCGCAACCACTTCCTCGGCGACCCCGACTACGCGGACATCCCGCGCAAGCGCCTTCTCTCGGAGAACTATGCGGACCGGCTCCGTGCCTCCATCACCAATGCCGCCACACCGTCGAAGCAGATCTCGCCAGAAACGGGGCGCGACAGCCAGCCGACGATGCACACGACCCACGTTTCGATTGTCGACGATCAGGGCAACGCCGTCGCGCTCACGACGACGATCAACTTTCTCTACGGCTCGAAAGTGGCCATCGGCGGTGCGGGCTTCGTGATGAACAACGAGATGAATGACTTCACCGCCACGCCGGGAGAGCCCAACGCCTTCGGGCTGGTGCAGGGGGAGGCCAACGCCGTGGCCCCGGGCAAGCGCCCGCTGTCGTCCATGAGCCCGACCATCGTCCTCGGCGAAGACGGAGCGCCGCTCGTGGTGACGGGCGCCCGCGGCGGGCCGCACATCATTACCGCGGCGTTCCAGGTCCTCTCGAACGTTGTCGATTACGGGTTCGATCTTGGGGCCGCCGTGCGCGCACCGCGCATTCATCATCAGCACCTGCCCGACCACATCCTCTACGAGACGGACGGTCTCACGCCGCAGCTCGTGGAGTCCCTGAAGAAGCGCGGCCACGAACTGGAGGACGAAGGCTCGGTCGGCTCCGCGCCGAGTGTCATGCGCACGGAGAAGGGTCGCTGGGCCGGCATGAACGACCCGCGCGGCAGCGGATCGGCCGCCGGGTACTGATACCGAGTGCGAGCTTTCGATGCACACTTGCGCTCCCCCCCGTCCACGTAGAGGCGACCGGCCCGGTCGTCTCCACAGCCAGGGTTGCGCTCCATTCCACCGGATTTGCTGATCTCGACGACCATCGGGACCCTGCAGAATGATCCTGAGCAGATGGTGTGATGCGGCAACGGATGGGATCGTATTGGGAGGATCATCAACGCCAAAAACGGTTTTGGGCGCTCGACATCGAGTTCTCAGGTTCTGAGTACCGCACCCTCGGAGTCATGGGCATTTCGAAGTGGGGTTCTGTCTTCCTGGTCGTATTTCTCACTCCCTTGGGCCTCAACGGTCCTGCCGGCTACGCGCAGGTTCCTGACAGTGCAGAGGCGCAGATCCAGCGAGATCGTCTCCATCTGCGCGCGGCAGACTGGCAGGAGCGGCCCAAGGCGGAGTCGCCGATTCGGGTCGATGAGGCGGTGCGGCTCCGAGAGGGAGCGACGACGGGACAGGTCACGTCCGCGCCCCTCGACCTTCCCTTCGCCGTGAACGGCGTGGGGCCGCACTGGGACGCGACGGTGCCCCAGGACGCTGTGCTGGACGTAGAGGTGCGCGTCAGTCCAAACGGTGCTGACTGGACCTCTTGGGTGGCCCCTGGGCATCGCACTCGGGTCCCGGCGACGGGGGAGGGCACGCAGAAAGCCAATGCGTACGCCGGGGACACGGCGGGCGGACTGGTACTGACGGAATCCGACACCCGCTACGTCCAGGT
>CAZRPQ010000367.1:0-2943 GCA_964601725.1 uncultured Salinivenus sp.
ATTCGGAGTTGGAGGAGACCTACCTCGAAGACGACGACGGGCGACAACTGCTCCACATCACCTATGGGTCGGTCCTGTCGGCTCAAGAGAACGGTCAGCCTCTCTTTCGTGGCCGATTCTTCGGCCTGTTGGATCGACACGAGGAGGAGCACTTCGAGGTGCTACGAGAGCACTTCGTCCGGCACATCGAGGGAGTTGGAACGATGCCCTCCCGATCGGCGGTCGACCTGCCGACGACCGCCGGTGCGAAGTAAGAACCAAGTCACCACGGATTGCGACATGCGTGTCCTCTTCCGCAACAACTCCTTAGAAACCATGGCTCGAATCGCAAAATCGCTTGCTCTTCTGCTTCTCGCTGGTGTTCTCGGCGTCGGACTGGCCTGCAGTTCGGGCGACTCCACCGACGATTCCGAGGCCCAAAATACCCTCACGCCAACTGAGGAAGAAGAGGGGTGGACGCCCCTCTTTAGCGGCGAAGATTTTAGCAACTGGACCGGTCTGGGCCGAGATGAGATTCCGCCCGGCCACTGGACGGTGGTCGATGGGGCCATCCAGAAGATCGAGAGCGGGGATGTCCCGACCGCCGAGGACGGCCAGCCACTGGAGGGGGGAGACATCATGACGACCGAGACGTACCGCAACTTCGAACTCAAGCTGGAGTGGAAGGCGAGCGAAGGGGGGAATAGTGGCATCAAATACAACGTCTCCGACTCCCTGTCGACGGCCCACGAGCCACAGTACGCCGCCCTCGGCTTCGAGTACCAGTTGTTGGACGATGAGCGGCACCCAGACGCCGAGGAGCCGAGCCACCGCGCCGGGGCGCTCTATGACCTCATCCCTGCCAACGACCAGAAGTCGCTGAAGCCGGTCGGGGAGTGGAACCAGGCCCGAGTGGTGCTCCAGGGCTCCCACGGAGAACATTGGCTTAATGGGAAGAAGGTCCTGGAGTACGACCTAGACTCGGCGCGCTTCGATTCGCTCTTCGCGAAGAGCAAGTACGCGGATACCGACGGCTTTCGCACGCGCCGGGCCGGTCGCATCGTCCTTCAGGACCACGGCAATGACTTCTGGTTCCGGAACGTCAGGATTCGGGAGCTGCCTGCACAGGAGTAGCGAGTGGAGGCCTGACGGGGAGCTATTGTTTTTTTTCTTCCATCAAACCAGTCAACAATTGAGACATGGGTAACAAAGACGAGCTGCATCGTCGAGATTTTTTGAAACGGACCGCCGCGGCCGGGGTGGGACTGAGCGTTGCCGGCCATCTCTCGACTGCCTTCGGGGCCGGGGCCCCCAACGACCGGGTGGTGATGGGCGTGATGGGGGTGAATAGCCGCGGGCATTACCTGACGGAAGCGTTCGCGAGATCCGAGGGTGCGGAGGTGGGGTACGTCTGTGACGTGGACTCCCGGGCCATCGGTCGGGCCATTGCCTCTATTACGGAGTCCGATGGAGGAGAACCGATACAGGAACGCACCCCGGAGGGGGTGACTGACGTCCGGCGCATGCTCGAGAACGACGATCTCGACGCCATTGCCATCGCTGCACCGGACCACTGGCACGCGCCGGCGACCCTCATGGCGCTCGACACCGGCAAGCACGTGTACGTCGAGAAGCCGTGCAGCCACAACCCTGCGGAGGGCGAGATGCTGATCGAGGCGCAAGAAAGGCACTCGGATCTGGTCGTGCAGATGGGCAATCAGCAGCGCTCCTCGCCCCGCTCCATGCGGGCCATGCAGAAGATCCGCGAGGGCATCATTGGGGAGCCCTACTACGGACGGGCCTGGTACGCCAACGACCGGGGCCCGACCCAATTCGAGGCTCCGGCCCAGGTGCCCGATTGGCTCGACTTTGAACTCTGGCAGGGCCCGGCCCCGCGACACGACTATATGGAGAACCTGGTCCACTACAACTGGCACTGGACCTGGCACTGGGGCACGGCGGAGATCTGCAACAACGGGACCCACGAGATCGACGTGTGCCGGTGGGCCCTGGACGTCGGCTATCCGGAAAAGGTCACCTCAAGTGGGGGGCGCTTCCACTACGATGACGACTGGGAGGCCTTCGACACGCAGGGGGCCAGCTACGAGTTCGACGGCGACAAGATGATCAGTTGGGAGGGGCGAAGCTGCAACGCCAACCCGCTCAAGGGCACCGACGGCGATCCGGGTGGGGGGCGCGGCGCCTCGATCCACGGCACAGAGGGCACTGTAATTCTCGACCGCGGCGGATACGTCGTGTACGACAACGACGACAACCTCATCGAGTACGCCAACGAGGCACAGACCGGCCAGCAGGTGAGCGGCACGGGAACAGTGGGGGGCGGCTCCCTCACGGACTTTCACATCGCCAACTTCCTGGCTGCCATTCGCGGAGAGGAAGAGCCGCGGTCGCCGATCGACGAAGGCCGGAAGAGCGTCCTGCTCTGTCACCTCGGCAATATTGCTCAGCGCACCGGAGAGACACTCCAGATTGATTCCGACACCGGTCGCATCATGGAAGATGAGGGCGCCATGCAGCTCTGGGAGCGCGACTACGAGCCGGGTTGGGAGCCGCAGGTCTGACCCTTTGAGATACTTTTGGGGACACTTTTCTACTACGCACTCAACAGTTCCATGACCTACGTACGTCTTTCCTGGCGGGTGCTTTCCGTCGTACTCCTGAGCGCTGCCTTCGTACTTGTCGGTTGCCAGCAATCCTCGGACTCTTCCGAAGCCGCTGCCGAAAAAGACTGGACCGTGCTCTTCGACGGGCAATCCCTGGACGGGTGGTACAACCCGTATGACTGGGGGGAGGCGGAGGGGGTCGAGGATGAGATTCACCTTCAGGCCAATAAGAAATTCTTCCTGGTCACTGAAGACACGTACAGCGACTTCGTGTTCGAGGGCGAAGTGCGCGTGCCGGACCGGGAATCCAACTCGGGATTCATGTTCCGGGCACAGGTCG
>CAZRPQ010000368.1:0-2941 GCA_964601725.1 uncultured Salinivenus sp.
CGGGGACCTCCACGATGGCAGACGCTCCTCTCGACGACCTCATCACCTGGATCCATGAGCGATGAGCACAGCAAACATGAGCACGGCGAACAGCAGAACGACCGCGCCCACGCCGCGGATCGATACTCCGTCCACGGTAAACATCCAGCGCTCGATTGCGAACGTGGGGGGCGTGCTCGGGCTCGCCGGTGGGCTCTTCCTAACGGTCCTGCTATGCGCCGGGCCTGCGAAGGCCCAGCCCGTCCCGTCGGCGGTGGACTCGATCGGCCGCGCCCTCGTAGAGGACCATCCCGGCGGCGCCGTCATTGGTCTTCTGCACGACGACGAGACGTCGGTCCACCCCTTCGGCGCCGTCGACACGGCCGGCACCAAGCCCACCGCGCGGACGATCTTTGAGATTGGCTCGATCACGAAGACGTTTACCGGCCTGCTTCTGGCGGAGCGCGTCGAGCAGGGGCGGCTCCGCCCCGAGACGCCGGTGGCTAGTCTCCTCCCGGACTCGGTGACGGTGACGCGGGCCGACTCGGTCGGCGACGCCCCGATGACCCTCGTCCACCTGGCCACGCATCAGTCCGGGCTGCCCCGCCTCCCGTCGAACCTTGAGGCCGTCATGGACTCGCCCCAGGACCCGTACGCCGCGTACGGCGACAGCGCGCTCTACGCGTTCCTCGACGGCCATACGCTGTCGCGGACGCCCGGCACGCACTACCAGTACTCGAATCTCGGGGCAGGACTGCTCGGGCACCTGCTCGCCCGGCGGGCCGACACGACGTACGCCGCGCTCGTCCGCCGGCGCATCGCCGACCCCCTCGGCCTGTCCGACACCCGCATCCACCTCTCGGACGAACAGACGAATCGGCTGGCCCAGGGCCACAACCACCTCGGGTTTCCTGCGTCGCCCTGGCACTTCGAGGCGCTCGCGGGGGCGGGGGCTCTCCGCTCCACCGTAGCCGACATGCTCGCGTACCTCCGGGCTCACCGAATGGCCCTACAGGCGGCGCCGGACCCCGCGTCCGTGCGTTCTCGGGCCCTGCGGCATGCCCTCACGCCGCAGGCCGAGACGGGGCGGAAGAACGTCCGGGTCGGATTTGGCTGGCACGAGACCATCCAGGACGGACATCGCATCGCGTGGCACAACGGAGGGACCGGCGGCTTCAAGAGTTTCGTCGGCCTCGATCGGGCCACCGGGCGCGGCGTGGTAGTGCTTGTGGGCGCGTCTCTCCCGTCGGAGACGGTCGACGGGGCCGCCCTCCGGCTGCTAAAACACCTCCGCCCGGACTGAGCGTGTGCTCGGCCCGGGCGGGGAGGATCGTCGAGAAGGCAGCGCGCGGCTGTTTAATCGTCGTACTCGATCTCGGCGACGCCGTCCTCGAACTCGGCCTCGAACTCCTTGACCGTTCCGGTCTCTTCGTAGTCGAACTGGGAGAGATCCCTAACGGTGCCGTCGCTTTGCTCAAACCACCGCGCCGGATCGAGCCGCACGATGAGCTCGCGGGAGAAGCCTTCGCTGGTGACCTCCAGGGGCGTGCTCAGCACGCGCTCCACCTCAATCTCGGCCTCGAAGTACGTCGTGAAGGACGTCGGCGAGCCGTCGGCGGGGGTGAAGGTGCCGATGACGACCATGCTCGCATCTTCGGGCCAATTCGGAAATCCTTCTTCGTTGCGGATGTCCGACAGCAACTCTTGGGCATTTCCCTCGTCATCGTCGAGGTCGTCGACCTCGAACTCAAACTCATTGTAGGTGCCTGCGGGCACATCTCCGGCGGCAACGGGGGAGACCTCAGATTCCTGGAGGGGAAGGTCTAGGAAGTCCGGACGCTCAACTTCAACTTCCCGTTCGATTTCCACTTCGGCGCTGTCCTCGCCCGTGTCTTCTGTGTCCTGCTCCAGCTTTACTTTGTCGACGATCAGTCGGATGTCGTCGATTTGCATCGTGCCGTTCGAGCCCGACAGCACCAGGGAATCGGCGGCCGCTTTGGCGAAGGAACTGGTCGATTGTGTGGAGGCGGCCGTTGCGAAGCTGACTGTTACCTCGCCGCTGTTGCTGGTGGAGGACCCTGTCGAGTCGCATCCAACGAGGGCAACCGCCGCGATGAGGGCGAGGACGAGGGGGACGAGTCGGGGGCGTGAAATATCCATGGGTCGTGAGCGCTGGGTTGTACAAATAAGATCAACGTGAATGGGAGACGTGCTCCGTGGGGACCGGCACAGTCTGTGTCCGCCGGTCGAGAGGTCGACCGCCGTGGCCGTGCCGCGGGGCGAACGGTTTCGCACGACTGCAGCACCCTACAAGAGAACAAGTTGCATTCCGGACTCCGCGGGACGGCGTCGGTTTACGGAATGCCTACAATATCGCGGTGTGACGGCGCTAGAGCCGGGTACGAGGTCGGGGGCGGATCGTCTGCAGGCGCAACATTCTCGGGCGGTGTCTCGCTCGGTGTCTCACGTTTGTGTCAGGGTGTTTCAGGGGAGACGAGCGTCTAGAAGGCGAGCACGTCCCCTCCGCAGGTCGTGCGGGGCGGACAAGGAATTTTGGCGAAACGTAGGGCTCGCGCCGGGAGTGGCGACGAACGGGAGGCGGGACGCCGCGTTCATTGTCTGTGTTTTCCTCGCTTCCGCTCAACTGTCCCTATTGTGCCCGTCCTTCCCGACGCCTTCCGCACCGAACTGCGCGCCACCCTCCGCCTGGCCGGACCTGTCGTGGCGGCGCAGCTGGCGCACATCTCCATGGGCTTCGTGGACACGGTAATGGTGGGGCGGCTGGGGCCGGAGGCCCTGGCGGGCGTGGCGCTGGGGAATACGCTCTTTTTCTTCTTCGCCATCATGGGGATGGGCGTGGTGCGGGCCGTGGGGCCGATGGTGTCGCAGGCCGTAGGCGCGGAGGAGCCGGCGGCCGTAGGCCGGAGCGTGCGGCAGGGCCTCTGGCTCGCCGCCGGACTGG
>CAZRPQ010000369.1:0-2941 GCA_964601725.1 uncultured Salinivenus sp.
TTGGGCAGTGGTATCTTGGGCAGTGGTATCTTGGGCAGTGGTATCTTGGGCAGCAGTGTCTTGATCGTCCTGGGTGCCGGCGTTGACCCCCGAGGGGCCATCAGTCTGTTGGGCATCGGCCGTGTCCGAACCCCCGGGGCCCTGCTCGGCCGTCACGTTGGGGGTGGGGCTCGGAGTGGGGGGCCACACGTTGGTCCGATCGAGGACGAACCACCCCACGCCCAGGAGGAAGACGACCGCGAGTACGATGCTGATGATGGAGAACGAGTCACCGGCGCGGCCTTCGGGGGACGGCTCGGCCTCGGGGGACGGCTCGGATTCGGAGGACGGAGAGGGGGGCTGCTCTGAGGGGGCGTCCTCCTCGATCGGATCGAGCGTCGGAATTGGTTCCTCTTCGACCTCTCCGCCCGCCGGTTCCTCCTCCGGAGCCGGTTCGGACGGCATGAGCTCCTCAGCCGAGAGGCCCTCGTACTGGTGATTGACCCGTCGCCGCAGGGAGGGACTCGGCTCAAAGGTCAGGGTGCCGTTCTCCTCCCGGAAGGTGCCAAGTTCCGGCAATCGAACGCTGTCCGACTCGGCCCGTCGCCGAAGCTCCTGCAGCATGGTCTGGAGCAGCGAACGAGCCCGTTCTTCCGAGATGTTGAGCCGGTCCGCAAGAAGGGGGGTGATGGAGGCAGGCATGAGGCGAATCGACAAGTGAGGATCACTCCTGCTCTGGTTCAAAGACGACTGCATTGCGGGGAGGCACTAAGCGACGAGTGCCGTCGTCCTCCGTCACTTCGCTCGGGTGATGCTCCACGGCGAAGGTACCGAGAGACGGAACCTCTACGGCCTCCCCGTTCTCCAACTGGTCACGGATGACGTCGACGAAGGCGTCGATCACCTCTTCGGCCGAAGGTGAACTCATGAACTGTGGAGTGGGTGGGTAAAAAGAAGCAAGGCAGGCGTTCCAAGATTTTAAAGATACGTTCGCAGGAACCAAGATAAAATGCCAAGGGCCATTCTCACGGGGACTCAACTCCTCATCTCGTTCGGCTCCGGGCCGATCACCATTGCAGACGGAGTCCGAGGGAGACCTGAGCAGGGGGACGTGGGTAGGCCGCCCACAGGGTCGGGGCCTCCACCGACAGGTTTTCGGCGCGGGCCACGACCTGGAGCCCCGACCACAGGGCGTACGAGCCCTCCAAATCCGCCGAGAAGTACGAGGTAAGACGCTGGGCCTGCGAGCCGGTACCGGCGTCCCGCGGACTCTCGAAGTGGCCGTGGGCCTCCACGAAGCCGTCGCCCCCCGCAAAGGAAACGGCAACCATGGCGTCCGCCGTCACGGAGGCAAAATTGGGAATATCGGTGTCCAGGGAGGTCAGGATGCCGTCCCGCACCGAAAAGCCGAGGGAGGCCTGCACCCCGTCGATGCCCTGGAGCGCGATCTCGCCCCGGCCCTGCAGGATGCGGGCCGATCCGTAGCCGACCCGGTAGAGGTTTCCGTAGCGGGTCGGACCTTGAGGAGCGAGTTCAAAGTAGCGATACGAAGGGGCGTAGCGGTATCCGGCCGCTGCCACGACGCGCACCAGGCCACGGGTGAGCGTCAGGCCGACCTCCGCGTTGGTCGTCTCGAGCGTGGGCCGAAGGGAGGGAGCGTGGCGGGCGTACGGGTTCGTCGCGTACAGGCGTTCCAAGGAGGTGGCGCCGAGGCGGGGCGTGTTGCGGAGGTGGAGACGCGCCCCGTCGGCGACCCACCACTCTGCGTTGACGAACGGGGCAAAGAACGTAGCCTCTGCGGACCCGAGATCTTGCGCGGTGGGCTGGGCGGGGGTGTCGTAGGCGAGCGCGGTCGCCCCGACCTCGACGGTCGTCGAGTCGGTCTGGAAGAACGACACGGTCCCGCGGGCGTCTAGGTCAAACGCGGTATCGTCAACCGGGTCCCCCCCAAGCCAGGACCGCTGGTAGTCGGCCTCGAGGTGGGGGCGGAAGCGGACCGGAGCGGTCACGGCTCCGCGGAGCTGAAACTGCTCTTGGGTGAAGACCATCCCGTCGCCGTCGGGGGCGAGGTCAGAGGTGTACTGGACATGATCGAACCGCGCCCCGGCCCGAGCGGGGATTGTCCCCTCATTCTCCAGGTTCACCGAGGCCCCCGCCGAATATCCTTCGCGCTCGGGGGGCGCCAGGGTGTCGGGCGTGGCGCCGAAGAGAGCATAGCGCTGCACGGCCCCGTAGGCCTCTCCGTCGATCTGAACAGCGCCCTGATCGCTTTCGATTCGCACGCGGGCCTCCGCCACGTCGTCGTTCGGGTCCGCCTCCGTCCCGCTGTATTTGCCGTGCAGCGACACCCGCTCCGTGGCCGAGAGGGCCGTCCCCACACGTCCCTCGAAGAACCGTCGAAAGTATCGGCCACTTCCGCCCTCCAAAAATCCCCGCGCCGGCTTGCCGGTCGGCTTCATCGGCTCCGACACCGTTTCGGGAACGGGGAGGCTCTCGGGGAGGTCGTCGAGGGTCTGCTTGTACGCCCCCACGTAGGGCCGATGGTCAGGGGGCACAGTGGGCACCTTGGGCGGGGAGGAAAATCCGGTGAGCGGCTGCCGCTCCAGCGAGGGGAGGGCGATCTGGCGCTCGCCCCGGATCTCAATCTCCCGCGGTGCAATCTCGGGCAACTGGGTGGTGTCGGCCTGTTGCGCGTATGCGCAGGGGGAAACGACCAGAAGGGGGACCAGAAGAAAAAGGAGGCGAGGAAAGCGGAGGGGCATGAAGGCGGGGCCGTTGTTCAAGGAAGACATTCCGGGACCGTCGTTCGCTATCAATTGAGACCGTGCAGGAAGAATCGGTGCACTCTGTGGAGGCGGCGTGATTTGGAAGACGAGACTCGTAAGGGCGCCTGGTCTGTTTTGCGGAGCTAAGTAGACCGGCACAAATTCATTAACCAAAGTCATTCTGAGCGACCGACGAC
>CAZRPQ010000370.1:0-2939 GCA_964601725.1 uncultured Salinivenus sp.
CAAAACCCCCAACACAAAACCCCCAACGCAAAACGCACATATGGATCGCGCCTCTATTCAGGAACGCTTCGGCATCGTCGGCGAGTCCGACGTCATCAAGAACGTCATCGACCAGGCCCGCCAGGTGGCCGACACCGACATCACCGTGCTGCTCCAGGGCGAGAGCGGCGTCGGGAAGGAGCTGATCGCACAGGTGCTGCACGAGCTGTCGACCCGCCGCCACGAGACCATGGTGGTGGTCAACTGCGGCGCCATTCCGGAGGGCCTCATTGAGAGCGAGCTCTTTGGGGCCGAAAAGGGGGCCTACACCGGGGCCGTAGAGGAGCGGGTCGGCTACTTCGAAGAGGCCGACGGCAGTACCATCTTCCTCGACGAGATTGGCGAGATGCCGCAGGAAGCACAGGTCCGCCTGCTCCGCGTGCTGGAGACCGGTCGGTTCACTCGCGTTGGGGCCTCGACACAGCAGCAGGTGAACGTTCGCATCGTGGCCGCGACGAACAAGAACCTCGCCGAGGAGGTGCAGGCGGGACGTTTTCGGAAGGACCTGTACTACCGCCTGAGCACGGTCCTCATCGACATCCCCCCCCTGCGGGAGCGCCCCGAGGACATCCTGCCCATCTTCGAGACGTTCCTCCACGAGTTCGCGCAGGAGTACAGCTCCTCTCTCAAACGGTTGACGGAGGACGCAAAAGAGCTCCTCCAAACGTATCGCTGGCCCGGCAACGTGCGCGAGCTCCGCAACATTGCCGAGCAGGTGGCGGTGCTGATGCGGGACGACGAGGCGACGGCCGACGACCTGCGCCCGCTCCTGCGCGACATCGGCCAGGCGTCCTCCTCCACAGACCTGATGCGGGTGGAGGCCGAGGCGGAGGACGGGGACCGGGGATCGGAGCCCGACCTGCGCCAGCACGAACCGCTGTACCGGGCCATGCTGGAGATGCGCATGGACATGCGCGACCTGAAGGAACAGATCGGCTCCCTCATGTCGAACGTCGGGGTCGTCGTGCCCCGCGAGGTGGCCGAGCGCGGGGACTTTCCCAGCGACTACGACGACTTTGTGGTGGTGCGGAGCGATGAGGGCAGCGAGCCGCGTCGTCCGCGCCGCGACCGCGACCAGCGAGGCGGAGGCGAGGTCGACTCCATCATGCGGGACGTCGTCTACGAGGTCGACGAAGACGGCCCCGCCCGGGCCACCCCCCGCGAGGAGCATCCGTCGGCGACGCCGGAGGTGCCCCGGGCGACCGAGGCCGAGGCGGAAGTCGAGCCGGAGCCCTCCGACGAGCCGGAGGAACTGCCGACCCTCGAGGAAGCCGAGAAGCAGCTCATCAGCCGAGCTCTAGAGAAGTTTGACGGCAACCGCCGCGAGACGGCCCAGGCCCTCGGCATCAGCGAGCGCACCCTCTACCGCAAGCTGAAGGACATTGACGAAGACCTGTAGCTTGTTCGGCTCGCTCCGTTCGCCTGTTGTGCGTTTTGGGTTGAGTGAGACACTCCCGGAGCTTACGCCAACACGAATTGATGACTGACTCGTAGAGATGGCGGAGCACCCACAACCCACAACCTGCAACCCACGTGTCTCCAACTGTCTTCGAAGCTGGTGCGCGGGGGGGCTGTTAGCGGTGGGGCTGTTAATTGCCGTTGCCACAAGCCTCTCCGGCTGCACCGTCTACAGCTTCAGCGGCGCCAGCATCCCCTCCCACCTCGAGACAATTGCCATTCCCATCGCCCAGGACAACACCTCCAGTCCCCTCAACACGATGGGCAGCGACCTGACGGGCCTGCTCACCGACCGCTTCGTAGACCGCACGAGTCTCTCGCTCACGACGGACGACTCCGGGGCCGACGCCCTCCTCACGGCCCGCATCCAGCGATACACGAACCAGCCCACGGGCGTGAGTGGCGACGAGCGCGCCACCGCCAACGAGGTGACGATCCAGATTCAGGTGCGCTACGTCGATCAGAAAAAGGGGGACGAGCTCGTCAGCCAGACGTTCCGCGGCACCGCCACCTACAATCCCGTCGAGGCTGGCATCGCGGGCGAACGACAGGCCGCACAGAACGCCCTCCAAAACGCGGCCGACGACATCTTTAGCACGGCGACCTCGAACTGGTAGCGGCCGGGCGCATGCCTCCTACTCGTTCTCGTCGAAGAGGCCGGGGGTGTCGACGCGACGCACGCCGTCGGCGTCTCCCACGACCACATGGCCGGTGCCGCGCATCTGGGCGCCGCCGAATGTGCCGTCCTTCCGGAGCGCGTAGAAGCGCACCCCGAAGTTGGGGTCGCCCTGATCGTTGAGGAGCCGCGGCACCGTGGTGTTCTCTGCGATGCGACGACAGGCAAACAGGCATGCCTCCTCGGGCGTGTCGCCCTCGCGCATCCGCTCCACGATGAGGTAGCTCGACAGGTTCTTGAGGTTGGCCTCGCCGCGTCCGGTGGAGCCCGCCGCCCCTACGTTGTTGTCCACGTACAGCCCGGCGCCCACGACCGAACTGTCCGCCACCCGACCTGGAATTTTATAGGAAAGGCCGCTGGTGGAGGTCACTGCACTGATGTTTCCCGTGGGCGCGAGGGCCGAGCAGTGAATGGTGCCGTAGTGCCGCTGACTCTCCCTCAGTTCTGCTCCTACCTCGTCGCTCCTCGCGCTGTCCGGCCGGAGATAATCGTCGTGCCCCGAACGACCTTCCTTCCACTGGACCCAGCGCTTGCGAGCCTGTTCGGTCAGGAGATCTTCGGTCTCGAAGCCGTGCATCCGGGCAAAGGCCTGCGCTCCCTCACCGACCAGGCGCACGTGGTCGGTCCGCTCCATGACCCGACGGGCCACCTTTGAGGGATGTCGAATGCCCTGAAGGACCGCAACGGCCCCGGCCCGGTGCGTCTTCCCCTCCATCACGGCCGCCTCCAGCTCCACGTCCCCCTTCGCGTTTGGCAGGCCGCCGTA
>CAZRPQ010000371.1:0-2932 GCA_964601725.1 uncultured Salinivenus sp.
TTCACACGGTCATTCTGTGTGCAAGAAACAAGAAACGCCTTTGATGCCTATCATCGATGTCCCAGCACAAATAGAGCCCGCGAACGATGGGAGCTTGCTTCTGTGTGGGCTCTGGGAGCCGAGAACAGGTAAATGGGAGGGGGCGTGTGCACTGCCACATCTTGGTCCCATCGGCTCTTAGAATCCAAATATAGGATTGCGCCCAAACCGCCCCGATTCCGCTTTCGTATTATCGTGTGAGGAAAATAGCCTAATACAGTATGAGCGCTGTATCTCTCATCAACAATAAAGGAGGGGTCGGGAAAACGACCACGGCCATACACCTGGCCGACGGGGCCAGTCAGATGAACCGGGACGTTCTCCTCGTCGATCTGGACGCGCAGGCCAGTGCCTCGCTGGCACTCGGCTGTGAACGGGAGAACTTAGAGCCCTCCATTGGGACGGTCCTGTATGAGGAGGTCCCGACCGAAGAGGTGATACGAGAGGCCCCCGGAGCAGACGTTGACATTCTAACCGGTTCCGAATCTCTCAAGAACGCGGACGTTCGATTGGCTGGGGAGTACGGTCGAGAGAGGTTGTTGAACGAAGCACTCTCTCCAGTGCGGGACCGGTACGACCTGATAATCCTGGACTGCCCCCCCTCCCTTTCTCTTCTTCCAATCAATGCGGTCGTAGCATCCGAGTGGTTTGTCGTGCCGGTGGAACCGCACTACCTGGCCCTAGAGGGCATCGGCTCTCTCTTAGATACCATTGAGTCTGCCAGGGAGGGGATTGGGACCGCCGCTGAACTGCTGGGAATCGTTGTCACGAGGGCAGACTTCAGAGCAAAGGCTACTGAGCAGGTCATCGATCTCCTTCGCGAAGAGCATGAAGAGGTCGTGTTCGACACTGTGGTACGAGGAAATGTACGGGTGTCTGAAGCGACATCGTTTGGCGTCAGCGTTTTTGATCACGCGCCCAATTCGATTGGGGCCGAGGCATATTGGGCACTCTCAGAAGAATTTCTGGAACGGATCGAAGAATAAATTACTGCAAATAAGACACTAAAGAGCCATGTCTACAGGGATAAATCGCGACCGAGCAAAAGGAAAATCCAAAGGGAGAGGCACGGGGGATGACATCACCCAGTCCACAACTGAGGACCGTTCTCCAGATAGAACCCCGACCTCTTCGAAGAAGGGCCGGCCTCAAACGATCGAGAGCCCACATCGGACCACAATGACCTTAGAAGAACGTCAGGTGGACTATCTTGATCGGGCCTGTGCAGAGATCAAGCTCGCGGGAGGAGAGAATCTGAGCCGGAGCAACGTGGTTCGTGCTCTCCTAGATGCGCTATCACAATCAGACCTTGAATATTCTGAGGTCCGGTCGGAGGAGCAGTTGAGAGAAATCTTTAGAGACACCTTTGAGTGAAGCCTTTTCGCTGGTCCGCCTCCTTTCGAGCCCTGAACATGCATCGAGCGGGACCAGAGCCTGAGAATAGAAAGTGCCAAGAGCGCGTCGATTTGATCAGGCCTCATCAGCGCGAGACCCGTCCTCCTCCGGTCTCTTCAGCAAGGCTTTCCACTTCTTCGGGGGTCGCCAGGTTGGCGTCGCCGGGGATGGTATGTTTGAGGCAGGAGGCCGCCGTCGCAAACTCGAGCGCGGCACGCGAATCGCTCTTTTCGAGCAGGCCGTAGATGAGCCCAGCCGCGAAAGCGTCGCCTCCCCCGACCCGATCCACCAGATCCATCTCGTAGCGTTGCGACCGGTAGGGCTCCTCTTGGCAGTCGGCCTCGTCAACCAAGAGCGCGCTCCAGCCGTTCATCGAGGCCGACCAGCTCTCTCGCAGCGTTAGCGCCACGGCCTCGAAGTCGAACCGGGACTTCATCGTACGCGCCACCTCGGCGTAGGTCGCCTCATTGACTTCGACGGCGGGGGGACCCTCCTGCGGCTCCTCAAGCCCAAGTACTGAGAATGGGTCGCCGCGGCCCGAGATGCACACATCTACGTGATCCATGAGTGGCTCCATCACACGCTGGGCCTCCTCCTCGCTCCAGAGCTTGCCCCGGAAATTGAGGTCGCAACTCACCGTGGCTCCGGCCTCCTGCGCCGCCCGGCAGGCCGCCGCCACGGTGCGGCGCGGCGCCTCGCCCAGGGCGGGCGTGATGCCGGACCAGTGGAACCACTGGGCGTCCTCGAGAAGGGTGGTTAGAGGCAGTTCGTCGGGCGTGAGGGTGGTGATGGCGGCGGCCGCCCGGTCGTAGAGGACCGACGAGCCGCGCTGTGCCGCCCCGGTTTCCAGAAAGTACTTCCCGAGTCGGTCTCCCCCCCGCACAATCGGTGCGACGGAGACCCCGTACCGCCGCAGGTGGTTGACGGCCGCCTGGCCGAGGTCGTGCTTGGGGAGTTTGGTGGCGAATGCGCTCTCCACGCCGTAGCGGGCGAGGGCCACCGCCACGTTCGCCTCACTGCCGCCGTATTCGGCGTCGAACCGATCGGCCTGCACGAAGCGCCGGTGCCCGGGCGGAGAAAGCCGGAGAAGAAGTTCACCGAGGGTGAGGACGGTCATACCGATGCGGGAGAGCATCCTTGATTAGAACGTTCACGCGCACGACCGGGCCGATTACGAACCTGAGGCGGCCTCAACACTGCGGCGGAGTCGCCGGGCGTTTGCCGTGATCCGGTCGTAGTTGCCTGTCGCAGGATCGGTTCCCTGCAGCAGGGCGCTACCGACGCCCACCATGGCTGCCCCGGCCTGAAGCCACTCGCCCGCGTCGTCGAGCGAGACGCCGCCGGTGGGGCAGAGGCGAAGGTGGGGCAGGGGCGCCTTTACCGAGCTAAGATAGCTCTTTCCCATCGTAGAGGCGGGAAACACCTTCACTACGTCGGCACCCGCTTCGTGGGCCGTCTGAATCTCCGTGGGCGTCAGCGCGCCGGGCAGGGCGGGCAC
>CAZRPQ010000372.1:0-2915 GCA_964601725.1 uncultured Salinivenus sp.
CATTTGAGGCAAATCGCTATTGACTCAACTCACAGGTCTGGAATGCGACCAAACGTTGAACGTTCTGGGTCTACGGGCTGCGACCGAGTACTTCCCGGGGTGGCCGCAGATGTCTCGCCAAACAGGTTCTCAAAACGGCATTACAGTGGGCGCAGATGCACCTGAATCACGGCGTCCGAATGGTCAAGGTGGTTTCGGGCGACGGCTCGGTACCAGCGCCAGCGCCCGTTCCCGGTGCGGAGGCGGAGGAGCCACCGGGCCCGCTTCTTCCGATGACTTACCATGTGTGCCAGGTCCCGCATTACACGCTGTAGGTTCCGGCCGTGGACGTGCGAGAAAAAGCAGGGATCGATCGAAGCATCAGACGAGTATTCGAGCGCTCGGCGGGCGGGCTTATTCGAGTATTGGATGGTCCCTTCGCGGTCCAGGGCGAGGACGGGGACGTGAGGCGATTCGCTTTTGGAAGCGCTTCCAGATTTAGGCTTCGGGACAGAAGGTGCTTTTGTAGTCATAGTGACGCTCCAGTGTTTTTACGACATGAGTGGAATCGGGAGCGCAACGAGCCGCCCCGCGCTCCCACGGGTACAAGTGCGGCACCGAATGTTGGAGGGACGACTCCACTGCACGTTGGGGGACGGAGAAGAAGAACACTCCCCCACAGTGAAGCTTCCTTTTCATTCGCCTTTTATAGTATAGCGGAGGGGAGGGGAGGTAGTCAACCCTTTTTTCAAGAAATCCGGACCAGAGGGAGTGGTCTTTTGGAGAGGGGAGAGTGGTCTTCCGGAGGTGGCTTGCGGGACGGATCCGCAGGGGGCTGGCTGGTCGTTGCAACAGAACAGGGTGCGCCTGAACCAGCAGACTTATGGCTCAGTTTGCAATTTGGCTCCTGCTTGTCGTGTTCTCAGTCACCAGCGTTGCTCTCGTCCTCCATGCACACTGCCGATGTCCTTGCCCAACAGCTCGATGGACTCGTCCACCTCGATACCCAGCGCGCGCCGAACGGCCTCGACCTGACGGTCGACACGGTGTTCCGGACCACCGGCCACGGCCAGCTCGATTTTGGCGGGAGTGAGTTTCAGGCCGCGCCGCGCGAGCGGATTGAGCCCGTGCTCGACGATCCGGAGGACGACTACGGGTGGTGGACGCTGGAGAAGGGGGCGTACCTCATTCAGTACAACGAGTCGCTGACGCTGGACGACGGGCAGCAGGCTGTCGTATCGCCGCTGGAGCGCACGCTCCATGCCGGGGCTCATCATGCCTCGTTTATCCTCGACGAGGGCCGCGACCCACTCGAAACCCTGCTCGTGGTCAGCCGGATGGGCTGCCGCCTGAAGGAAAACTGCCGGGTCTCCCGACTCGTCGTCGATTAAACCAGTCCCGATTTGTCGTCAACACGACTTTCTCTGGGGGCAGCCGACCCAGGGGGCGGGGTAGAGGGGACATCAAGAATCACCTCGTGCCTCTGCGTTTCGCTGTGTCCACTCGCATTCTTCTCTGGGGGGACGAGGGCGTCGGCGCATTCCACGGAATAACTTCCCGGTCATCCACGACTATGCCCGAACTTCCCGATGCCGTCGTCTACGAACGCCGCGTGGCCGACGATGCGCTCGATCGCACGATTGCCGGCACCGAGGTCGTGGATCCGCTCATCCTCGGCGACGGCCTGGAGCCGCATCGCTTCGACGAGGTGCTCCGGGGCCGCACGCTGAGGGACACGCATCGTCACGGCAAGCACGTCTTTGCCCGGTACGGCGACGACACCGGCTGGCTCGCCCTCCACTTTGGCATGACGGGGCGCGTGCAGGTCGTGCCGGACGGCACGATGCCGGAGTACGCGTACGTCCAGTTCCACTTCGAAGGCGAGGGGACGCTGGCGTTTGAGTGCCCGCGCAAGTTTGCCCGCGTGCGCCTCATCGACACGCCGGACGCGTTCGTCGAAGCAAAGGACCTCGGCCCCGACGCCCGCCGCGCTGACGTGGAGACATTCCTGCAGCCGTTCGCCTCTCGTCGCGGCACCATCAAGGGGCGGCTGCTGGATCAAAGCGTGGTGGCGGGCCTCGGCAACATCTACGCCGACGAGGCGCTCTACCAGGAGGGCATCCACCCGCGCACTACGGTGCCCGAGCTCTCCGAGGACGACCTGCGTGGCCTCTACGACGCGGTGCAGGAGGTGCTCGACGCCGCCATCGCGGCCGACGCCGACCCCACGGCGCTCGACCCGGACCGCTTTATGCTCCCCCACCGCTACGGCGACGAGCGCTGTCCCAAGACCGGCGTGCCCCTCGAAACGGAGACGGTCTCGGGCCGCACCGCCTACTACTCCCCCGCCCGCCAACCGCCCTCGTCGTAGGTCCACGCCTCCGCCTCCACTTCCATACCTCCAGACGTCCACACGTCCATGCCTGACCTCCACATCGGCACCTCCGGCTGGCAGCACGACACGTTCGCCGACCGTTTCTACCCCGACGACGTGCCCCAGGACGACTGGCTCGCCCAGTACGCCGACACGTTCGACACCGTCGAGGTCAACAACACCTTCTACCAGAGCCCCGAGGCGGACACGCTCCGCGCCTGGCGACGACGAACGCCGGATGACTTTACGTTTGCAATCAAGGCCAATCAGTACATCACGCACTTCAAGAAGCTAAAGGACCCGGAGGAGCCGGTCCGGAACCTGTACCGCAACGTGGAGCCGCTCGGCGATGCGCTCGGCCCCATTCTGTTCCAGTGCCCGCCCAACTGGCACCAGAACCTCGACCGGCTACACACCTTCCTGGAGACGCTCGACGACGCCCACCGGCACGTCTTCGAGTTTCGGGACCCGACGTGGCTCAACGAGAAGACCTACGACGCCCTGGCGGCCCACGACGCGGCATTTTGCGTCTATGACTTCGGCGACCGCTCCACCCACCGTG
>CAZRPQ010000373.1:0-2909 GCA_964601725.1 uncultured Salinivenus sp.
ACGCGCCCGGCCCCGGCGATGATGACATGGAGGTCGTTGGGCGCTGGCGTGGTGGCGGCGGTCACAAGCGGTAGGGGGTCTGGCGGGAAAAAGCTACTTCGTCTCTTGGCTGTATTGGTCGCCCCCGCGGAAAGTTTGGGCTCGCAAGACCCGTCTACAATTCTGCGGCGCACCGCCTCTGCGAGCGGGCTATCGCCTGGTGGACACAGAAAGAAGTGACCGTTCCCGCTCGTGCGCAGAAGCGCCTCACGGGATTCACTGCAACGGATGCGGGAGGACCAGTCTTGCGGATCCAGGCGAGCGCGCCCCGCCCTGTTCCACCGAGACGGGCCTTCACAATCGCTGGTCCTCGACGCCCCCACCCTCAGCAAAAGAGTTGCCAGTCCGAAAAGACTCCTTGTCGGAGGCGTTCTGGAGCCGCGTCCACGGCCCGGTTCCGAACGTCCTCTCTCGCGCCGGCCAGGGAGGCACAGTCGACCCGGACAATTCGTATTTGCCGCCCGTCTTTCTGGAAGGACCAACCCGCGACTGGATGCCATGGCTACGTCTCCTTCTCGCCCCCGTTTCTCCCTGGATGCCCCCTCCTCTCGGCGCCGCTTTCTCAAGACCCTCTCCCGCGGCGTGGGCGGGGCGGCTCTGGCCAGCGCGGCGGGGCCGCTCGGCAGCGCGACGGCCTCCCAGGCGCCCCGCTCGGTGGGCGTGGCCCTCGTCGGGCTGGGGAACTACGCCACCGGACAGCTGGGACCGGCCCTGCAGGAAACGTCCATCTGCGAGCTTACCGGCATCGTGACCGGGACGCCGGAAAAGGCCGACACCTGGACAGAGAAGTACGACATTCCCGAGTCGAACGTCTACGACTACGAGACCTACGACCGGATCGCCGACAATCCGGACATCGACGTCATCTACGTCGTGCTGCCCAACGCCATGCACGCAGAGTACACGATTCGGGCCGCCGAGGCGGGCAAGCACGTCATCTGCGAGAAGCCGATGGCCACCTCCACCGACGACTGCCGCTCGATGATCGAGGCCTGCGAGCGCAACGATCGGAGGCTCTCGATCGGGTACCGGCTTCACTTTGAGCCGCACCACCAGCGGGTCATGAAATTCGGCCAGGAGGAGGTGTACGGCCCCGTCACGCTCATGCAGAACGGGTTCGGGTTCCACATCCCCGACTCCGCCACGGACCAATCTCACATCGAGTGGCGCCTCGACAAGGAGATGGCCGGCGGAGGCGCGCTCGTGGACGTGGGCATCTATGCGATTCAGGCGGGCCGCTACGTGACCGGCGAGGAGCCCGCGACCGTCGCGGCGCAAGAATACAAGACGCGGCCCGACGTTTTCGACGAGGTCGACGAGACGATCTTTTTCCAGATGGAATTCCCCAGTGGCGCGGTGGTGAACGGCAGCACCAGCTATAACGCGAGCTTCAACCGGCTCTACGCGACGACCGACGAGGGCTGGTTTGAAGTGCAGCCCTCCTACGGCTACGGCGGCATCCAGGGCCGGACCCACGAGGGGCCCATGAACCTATCGAACGTGAACCAGCAGGCCCATCAGATGGATGCGTTTGCCAGGTGCATCCTCGAAGACCGGCCCTCCCGGGTGGAGGGCGCGGAGGGACTGCGCGACATGCAGGTCGTCGAGGCCATCTATGCGTCGATCGCGGCCGGTGGACAACGGGTGGAGGTGCCGAGCGGCGCATAGGTGGAGGGGGACCCTTCGGGGATCGACGGAGGCCCGGGCCTCCCGTGTGTGCTGCCCCGCGTTCGCGTGTACACAAAGTGGACCCGCGCCGGCGATGCCGAGACTCATCGGATCGCTCCCCGACCACTCGCAAATCAGCTCCATCGTCCGCCATGCCCCGTACCACGATCATGAGCCGCTGGGCTGCCCTGACGATCCCACTCCTCCTCCTTCTGAGCGGCGCCCCTCCTTCGGTCCATGCTCAGGACGACGGCCTTGGGCTGTCGCTGGGGGCCGAGTACACGTACGTCGGCGAGCCGCAGGCGTCTGGGATCGGCCTCACCGCCACCAAGCAGATTGCCGGCCGGCTCGGAATCGGCCTCCGGACCGACTACTTCTTCGCGAAGCAGCGCACCCAGTCCAGCGCCTTCATCCGGAGCACGTTTGACCAACGCCTGTGGACGGTGAGCCTGTCGCTCAACGTAACGGCCGTTCGGTTCCGGGGCGTCGGGCTGTACGGCACGATCGGCTTCCAACACCTCCTGGAAATCGAGGACGGCACGCGCACTGTGTTCAACGACGTGCCCCCGTATGGAACGACGACGCGCTCCTTCGAGAGGACGCGTAGGACCGGAGGGGTCCAGCTGGGCGGAGGCATCCGGATCGAGGCCGGGATCACCTTCTTTGCTGAACCCAGAGTGACGTTCATGGAGTCCCCCCGCTTCTCCCTGTCCAGCGGCCTCCGCGTTCCGATCTGAGGGGCCGGCGGGGGGATTTCGACGAAGGGAGCGACGAGAGAAGCCCCCGGACGTGACGTTATCCCTCCTCGCTCGGAGGCTGCAATTCGGCAAGCGAGAGGGTGTGGTCGAGGCGGGACTCGTTGTTTTTGCCCCGGACCTGCAGGTGGATCTGGACGGGCGCGGCCTCCCAGTCGACCGTCACGAGGCCATAATTGAGTGCCGCCACGAGCGTCCCCACGCGGTGCCGGTTCGGCTCGTCGCCGGGAGAGGCGTGATGGGTGAGGCCGCTGGCGGTGAGCTCGTACAGCGGGTAGTCGATCGCCGCGTCGTGCCGCGAGAGCTCGGCGTGGTGGCGGTCCCCGCTGAGGAGAAGGACGCCCGGCGCACTCGACGCCTCGATGGTGCGAAAGAGCCGCTCGCGGGCCTGCGGAAAGTTGGCCCACTTCTCCCACGGATGCTGGCTGGAGACCGCCTGAATGCTGG
>CAZRPQ010000374.1:0-2903 GCA_964601725.1 uncultured Salinivenus sp.
AGCCACGCGCCGCAACTGTGTCGGAGGGAGTGAAATTTCAAGCGGTCTCGGTTTTCCCGGAATCCGAGATAGAGTAGAAAAATCCCCCTGAGTGGCCTATCTTCCAGGGAGTTAGAGCAATTAGACAAGCCACCCAGGGGGTGAATCGAATGTCTGCTTCTATTTTACCATTCTCGCTGGCCAAAAGCATCGAGAAACCGGTTGATCGAGGAGCGGTCGCGATGGTCGATGAGTTCGTGGAGGCGATTGGTCTTCCCGAGAAAGTAGAAGAGGAGTTTCCAGCGCCTGGGTCGAACCGAGGAATTGATCCATCCGCGTACGTCCGGACGCTGATCTACCACTTTTCGGAGGGCGGTCGTCACATCGAGGAGGTCCGGCAGATCAAGGCCGATGAGGGGTTTCGGTCGCTTATCGATCTCGAGCAGATGCCCGGTCCCGATGCGGTGAGAGATTGGCTTCGTCGCATGGGGAAGCAAGGCCAGCAGGAGGCCCTCCGGCAGTGCAACGACATGTTGGTTCAGCGCTATCTGAACGAACTGGAGAAAGGCGACGGAGAGGAAGAATCGGGGGGAGACGGCCTTGATTTGGAGGAGGCCACTGTAGAGGAGGCCAATGCAGGGGCGCTAACGCTGGACGTGGACGCAACGATTATCGAAGCGGACAAGGGGGACGGGGAGTGATCCTACGACGGAACGGTCGGTTACCATCCGATGCTCGGATTTTTGTCTGACGGGCGCAGGAAGCCCTGCTGCTCGCACGTTCAGTTCAGGCCGGGGAACGCCTCCGCGCAGGTCGGCATCGAGGAGGCGATCACCCGGACCTTGGAGCTTGTGGAGGAGGAAGAGCGAAGTCTCGGATATTTCCGGTCGGACAGCGCGGGGTATCAGTCCGACGTGATCAATCTACTGTGATCAATCTACTGGATGAGGAGAACATCGGGTATACGATCACTGCGGACATGGACGAGGCAGTCCGGAGGGCCATAGGGGCGATTCCGGAGGGAAGCTGGGAGGCGCTTCGGGACCGAGACGGATTCAAGACGGGCCGAGAGGTCGGCGAGACGGTCTCTGCGTTGAATGAGTCGGACCACGCTTTTCGGCTCGTTCTCTGGCGCGAACAGTCTCTGGCGCGAACAGGTGGAAGAGCCGAGCCTTTTTGCCCCGGCCGAGGAGGGCTTCTCTGATGGGGAGCTCTCTGATGGGGAGCTCTCTGATGAGGACTTCTATCGATACGGAGGAGTGATCATCAACATTCCCACCGAGGAGATGAGTGCCGAGGAGGTGATCCATCACCACAGAGGGCGGGGCAATGCCGAGCGGTTCATTGGGGAGGCCAAAAGCGGGGTTGGCCTTCGGCACCTGCCCTGCGAGAAGGAGCGGGCCAATCGGATCTGGTTTGGGGTCGGGATGCTGACGTACAATCTATTGAAGCTGATGCAGCAGCAGGTGCTCCCGGCCGGCTGGAAGCACAGGACGATTCAGACGCTTCGGCGAAAGGCGCTCCGTCTGGTGGGCAAGGTCACAAAAAGCGCCCGGCAGCTCACCTTGCAGGTTCGGGCCTCGCTTTCTCAGATCAAGCGTCTTCGAACGGTGCGGCGCCAGATCTACCAGTTGGCCTGACCGGTGCGGGTCCGGCGGGGGACCTGAGGAGTGGGGGACCTGAGGAGTGGGGGACCTGGACAGAAACCAAGGCGAAAAGAGAGACGAATTGCTGGGAGGAGTACGTTCAGCGCCGACGCCAAAGGGGCCTCGAAACGCAAAAGTGAACCGGCCGTCGGGTTCCGCCAGGAAGCTCAAGGCCGAAAATGCTCCTTCGAAGGGCAAAGTGGCGAACCCGAGGGGGACAAAACTGCTAAGGCTGGGCCTCACGCCTAGTCGCCGACTCTATATCGGAAATCAGGTGTAACCCACAGGAAAGCCTATCGCTGGCGGGCCCATCGGGTAGCCCAAAAGCCTAGCCCGAGGGACGCCAGGGCTATCGAACCGCCGACCGGCATCCAAAGCGGAGAATCCCGAAGCAACCAGCCCGACACCGATCCCCCGACCCCCAGAAGCGCTGCTGCGGTGACCACTGCGGCTAGCGGGACCGATGGGGTGCGGTCCTTTCCCAAATCGCCTGCCTGCAAGATAGAACGCCACAGCCCTGCCGCCCACCCGGCCAGGACCACCGCCGAGTAGGGAACTGCGTTCAGAATGATGTTGATGAAGGCTTGTCCGCCTCCGGCGGTGCCGTAGACGTAGCCTCGAAACGCGACGCTCGCCAGCGCCACCGCGACGCAGGCCCACACGATCCACCAGGGGCGGGGGGCAGTGCGGGCGGCCAACGATCCGAGAATGTACGGGAGCGCAGAGGCCAACGACGTAACAACAGCTACTACCCCGGCAAACCCAAGCCCGACGAGTTGACCCGCGTCCCAGCTTTCGGCCTGGATGAGGAGGCCCCAGGCCATGATGGTCACAAACAGCAGGAACACAGAGCCGACCATCAGGCCGCCAACGACGTGAATCCATCGCCTGGGGCGGCTCTCGGGCTGAAGCCAGCTTGGAAGGAAGGAAGCTATGGAGAGTGTGGACATGTCTGAACAGAAAATGCGCCAGTGCCAACGGACAGGCCCAGGGCAACGGCAATCTCAGTCCACATATCGCTGGGGAGACAGCACCCAGGGAAAATAAAAAAGCCTGCCGACAGCGAACTGGGGCGCTGCGACGGGCGCAAAGCTTTCTCTTAACCACTGAGCTATCGTTTGAGCTAACAAAATCGACCCCGGGGCATCAACACCTGGCTGTAACGGAGCCGTGATAAGACGATCCTGCCGAGGCGTCACGTCAGTCGGGCGTGGCGTCCCGCGTCCCGCAGTCCTCGTACCCTTTCACCCACGCCTCTGCCCGCTTTCCGCCCTCGAA
>CAZRPQ010000375.1:0-2885 GCA_964601725.1 uncultured Salinivenus sp.
TTCTCCCACAGCCCCACCCCGATGACCCCGCCCCGCTCGGCGATGGCCTTGATGTGCCGGTTGCTCAGGTTGCGCGGACTGTCGCAGGTGCCGCGGATGCCAGTGTGGCTCACGACGACCGGACCCTCGGTTCGTGCCAGCACGTCGTCGATGAGGGCCTCGGAGGCGTGGGCCAGGTCAATGGTAATGTCTTTCTCCTCGAGCCGCCCGAGCACCGTTTCCCCAAAGTCGGTGAGGCCGCCCTTCTCGATGCCGGTCGAGGAGCCGCCGAGGGCGTTGTCGAACAGGTGGGTGAGGCTCACCATGCGGTAGCCATCGCGAAGAAGCGTGTCGACGTTCGTGACCTTGCCTTCCAGAGCGTGCAGCCCCTCGACGGCCAGGAGCGTGCCCATCACCTCCGGGTCGTCGGCCCGGCGCGCGAGCAGACTGTTCAGGTCGGCCTGCGTGCGGAGGAGCATGAGCTTCTCGTCGCGGGCCACGGCGCGGCGCAGCTTCCGGGCCTGGTGGCGGGCCCGGGCCAGTCGGCTCGTCCAGGTGGAGAGGGGCCACCGCTCCGCCGCAGCCAGATAGGGGATCTGGTCGGAGTCGCCCGCGGTGCCCCGGTAGCTGCGGCCGAAGGGGACCTTTGTAACGGCGGCGAACACCTGGAGGCCGACCCCGCCTTCGCGGAGGCGGGGGATGTCGGTGTGGCCGCGGTCGTAGCGCTCCAGGGGATCGCGGGCCCAGAGGAGAAGATCGTTGTGGAGGTCGGTCGCCATGAGGGTGTCGTGGATCGTCTCCGCCCGGTCCGAAGCGTCGTAAGGCGGCTCGGTGACTGTCGTGTTGTACCGGGCATCCGCAATGGGAGCGGCGACGGTGAAGTAGCCGACGATCCCGAGGCCGAGGAGACCGGCGAGGAGATAAAAAAGGAGGCGAAGCATGGAAGGAACGCTCGGAGCGTGTAGGCGGAGAGGAGTAGGAGAATGGGGGAAGAGGATTCAGCGTTGAACCCTCACTCAGGGCTGGGCCGAGGCGGGCTCCGCAAGAAGGACCGAGGAAACGGCGAACGGGAGCGGCCGCGCATGGCGCATGGGGGTCGGCTCTTGCTCATAATTCCCAACGGGGCGTGCACTTTCGAGGATACTTCCTCTTTGTCGGAAAAACTGGACATGAGCCCGCAGGGATCGGCCATGTCCGATCTTTCGGGAAACAGGTCCGCCGTGCCGGAGGCCCTCCCCCGTCGACGTCCAGGCGCAGTTCCACACCCCGGGCAGACAAAATTCTTCGTTCGAGAGAACAGTCCGGACTCGCTCTTGGACGAGAGATCAGGCGGCCTCCGAGGTTTTTGAAAGGGCTGCAATCACCGACGGCACGTGATCCTCTTCCCGCAGCCGAATCCCAGCGAGGACGGGGACGATCCAGGGCCCTCCAGGCCGGAGAATCTTCTCGGTGCGCCGGGCAGTCTCCTGGTCCTTCGCCCCAATCAGCCGGGCGCGCTCCTCGGTGTTGAGGGAGGCCAGGGAACGGGCGAATTCCCAGGCGTCGTTCCGGGCGTTGACGAGACAGAAATTACTGATGACTTCGTCGGCTTTTCCGCTTAGACGGTCGAGCACGCCCGTCCAGGGCGAGACCGTCGCGATGCGGGCCTGCACATTCTCGATCATGGACCCAAGGATCTGATTGATCCGGTCGAAGTCGGCCTTCAGGTCCGTGATCTTGTCGGCAGGGGCAACCTCGGCGGCGGCAATGCCAAGGTCGAGATTGATGTGCGTGTTTATCCCGAGAAGAAGGTGCTGGAGGATCAGCGGCCGCCAGCGCTCGGCAGCCTCAAACGTCCGGGCCCACGAGCGGGATGGTCCGGGCTCTGTGCCCCGCTTCTCCAGCGCGTCGAAGAAGCGACGCGCAAACGCGATGTCCAACCGTTCCGTACGGGGCCCATTCTCGAACTCGTCGTCCTCGATGGCTGCCGCTACCCGTGCCGTTACGTCCCGGTAGAGGGCCGCAAAGTACCCGATCCGGTGCTGACGGCGACGCGCGTCGGCAATCGTTTGGTCGAGCCGAGCAAGCACATCATCGATCGATTGGGGCGGCATGCGTCAAGGATGGAGGGGGTTTCGGGAGAATAGGACCGAGATCGTGGCTGTCAACTCCGCGCTCCCAGTACGTCAAAGCAGTCTCAAAAATCCCCGGCCCGTCGCCGGCGGTCGTTGGGAGAGGATCTTCCCAGACGTAAGTGATCCATCCCGGATGATGTTCGGCCGGGGCGCCGCAAGGGCAAGGCCTTCCGAAATGGTGCACTTTTAAATTGGGATACAACGCCAGCACCCGGGATATTTCGGGACAGGCCCCTCAACCTTTTGTTAGCAAAATTTTCAATAAAGGGAGCGATTATCCTTCGGGCATGTCCTGCTGTGTGTCGTGGGGCAGACATGCCCACAGCGCAATCCGTCGTTCCGACGCCGTCCTCCCCGAGCTGCGGCCAATCATGCCGACCAACGAGCAGGTTCGCGTGCGGTGCCGCCGCATCAAGGCGTCCGATCGGGAGGCCTTCGCCAACGTGTTCGAGGCGCTTCACGACCCGTGGTCCGCGACGCATTCCAGATTATGGGGAAAGAAGCGGCGGCCCAGGACATCAACAGTTTCCGCTGAGTCGCTCCGACATCATGGGCCGATGGACGAAAGACTAACCGCCAGGGAGCGCACGTATATGGCCTAGATGCACCATAAGATAACTGTGGAGAAGCCAGGGTATGCGACGAAGTGGCGAAACAGGGCCTTAATTAACATCAGCACGAATGTTGGCGGACCCCGACCTGCCAGGGCTCTGGACAATGCCTGCACGTGGACCAGTGAATAGCTCGGTAGCCTCAAATCATGAAGGTAGCAATTCTCGCGGGCGGCCGCGG
>CAZRPQ010000376.1:0-2881 GCA_964601725.1 uncultured Salinivenus sp.
TACGCCGCGTTCTGGGGCATGGGCGCCGTCCTGAAGAACGGAGAGGTCGTCGACAAGCCGCGGCTCGTGCACGGCATGCTCACCGAGTACGCCCGCAAGGAAGGGTACGAGCTCGCGATGGACAGCGAGGTCACCCCGCAGCGTCGTCACTTTCACCTGATGGTAGCGCCGTTCGCTCCGGTGCAGGGAGAGCACACGTTCACGCACAAGAACGTGTCGACGGGCTTCCAACTGCCCAACGGCAAGGAGCTCCCGTTCTGGCACGTCATGTTCCAGAACCTCGAGATTAGCAGCCAGCGCGGCGAGTAGCGCCAAACGACGGGGAGCGCTCTGCCCCGATTCCAGGCGTCTCCAATCGGCTCCACTGGGTCCCTTCTGCTGAGACGGGGATCCGGCATCGTAGGGCCTGAACAGACGCCTGGGATCGGGGTGGCGTTTTGCTCCCGGCATTGCCCGAAGCGCTGCCCTGTTTTTCTTCTCCTTCGCTCGTCGATCTTTGTTCCCAATCCACCCGCCTAATGACCGACGCATTCCGTTCCCTGCAGTCGTTCTCTCCGACGCCTCTCCTACTCCGTCTTGTCCTCCTCCTCGCGCTGGGCACTTGGGGGCTCATCGATCCCGCCGCGGCGCAGTCGGACGGGGAGCCGGCCGCGGTGGTGGGCATGACGAATACGATGACGTACACCCCCGACACCGTGCACGTAGCGGTCGGGCAAACCGTCCGCTGGGAAAACAGCTCGGCCGTCATGCACACCGTGACGGCCGACCCGGAGGAGGCGTTCAAAGACAAGAGCGTGACGCTCCCGGACGGCGCATCGACCTTCAATTCCGGGAATCTCGACCCGAAGGCAACGTTTGAGCACACGTTCGAGGTGGCCGGCACGTACCGCTACTTCTGTGTCCCCCACGAAGCCGTGGGCATGACGGGGACCGTGATCGTGGAGTCGGCCAGTGAGAAGTGATGACCGTCGCCCCCCCGCGAGTGCTCATGGGGACGGAACCCGGCGTCCCGTGGACGGGTCGTTCTGGAGACCGGTTCCCCCGTCGCCCGGGCCCTGCCGACGGCTCTCTGGGATTGGGGACGAGATGGGACGGAGGATTGGAAGTCTGTGCACCGTGCCTGTATGTTTGTAAAGCGCTCTTCGAGGTGCCCGATGCTGTCCCATGCGAACCGTCTCCCCCGCACACCGTCGCATCTTGGCCCGGACCGTCCTGCTCGTCTCGGGTATTCTCCTCGCCTGGGGATGCTCGACTGGGCGGCAGTCGGCGGACCTCCCGAAGCTCTACGACCGTGCCGCCCAGTACCACGGGGTGGAGCGGGATCCGGTCATCCTCATTCCGGGCATCCTCGGATCGAAGCTCATGCACGCCCCCTCGGACACCACGGTGTGGGGCGCTTTCACCGGAAAGCATGCCGATCCGGAGACGGCACGGGGCGCCCGGCTCGCCGCGCTGCCGATGCAGGAGGACACCCCCCTCTCGGCCCTACGGGATTCCGTACGGCCGGACGGGGCCCTGGAAGAGGTAGAGACCCGTGTGCTGGGCCTCCCGGTGGCCCTCGACGCGTATATCGACATCCTCCGGTCGCTCGGCATCGGCGGGTACCGGGACGAGGACGTCAAATTCCAGGACATCGACTACGGGAGCGACCACTTCACGTGCTTCCAGTTCGACTATGACTGGCGGCGCGACAATGTGGAGAACGCCCGGCGCCTCCACGCCTTCATCCAAAAGAAGCGCGCGTACATTCAGCGGGAGTACGAGGAGCGCTTCGGGGTCGAAGACTACGACGTGAAGTTCGACATTGTGGCCCACTCGATGGGCGGGCTCGTGGCCCGCTACTACCTGCGCTACGGCACGACCCCACTGCCGCAGGCCCCGACAAAATCGTCCGTGACCTGGGCGGGGGCGCAGCACGTCGACCAGGCGGTGCTCGTCGGCACGCCCAATGCCGGTTCGGCACGGGCCCTCACCCGGCTCGTGAGGGGAAGGGACTTTGGCCGCTTTGCTCCCGAGTACCCCCCAGCCCTCCTCGGCACGATGCCATCCCTGTACCAGCTGTTGCCGCGCACTCGCCACGGCGCGCTCCGCGACGCCGCGGACACGACGGGGATCGTCGATTCGCTGTACGCCCCTTCGTTTTGGGAGCGGAGGGGATGGGGCCTGGCCGATCCCGAGCAACACGAAATGCTTCGTACGCTGCTCCCGGACGTCGAGGACCCGGCGGCGCGCCGGCGGATCGCCCGCGACCACCTCCGCAAGTCGCTGCGCCGGGCCCGCCGCTTCCACACGGCCCTGGACGTGCCCTCGGCACCCCCCGAGGGGCTCGACCTCATTCTGATGGCGGGCGATTCGGAGCCCACGCCGGCCCGGATGGCGGTCGACCGCACGTCCGGCACGCTCACAAAGTTCGGCACGGCCCCCGGTGACGGGACGGTGCTCCGGAGCAGCGCCCTCATGGACGAGCGCGTGGGGGGCGACTGGGCCCCGACCCTCCGTTCTCCCATCGACTGGTCCCAGGTGGTCTTCCTGTTCGAGTCCCACGTCAAGATGACCGCGGACCCGATGTTTACCGACAACCTGCTCTACCACCTTCTCGTGGAGCCGAGTTAGCGATCGCACCCGCTGCGCGGACACTCGCTCGCGGAGGCCCGAGGGGAGGGGACCGGGGACGAGGCGCTCGCTCTCGATGCTGAAGTGAGAAGCTGTTTGGCGGACTGTCTATGGCCTGTGACTTCGCGGATCTTGTGCAGAACGGGTTCTGCACTCGCCCGGTAGCGCTGCTACAGGGCTCGTTTGGGCCCCGTTCGTGCACGTCGCCCGCTATGTCTCGGCTGAATATCCATCCACCAAACAGCTTCTGAACACTTCGATCTTGGCC
>CAZRPQ010000377.1:0-2878 GCA_964601725.1 uncultured Salinivenus sp.
TGGTTTCTGCCCCGGACGTCACTTCAGGGTATCCTGTGCTCCATCATCGTCCCCGTTCCAGCCTGTGAAACCTCCTTTTCGCATGCGATCCCTTCCGTGGCTGCTCCTGTGCGCGATAGCGCTGGGGGGCATGTCCCTTGGCGGGTGCCAGACGGCCTCGGAGAACACGACCGGCAGATCGGTGGCCGAGCCCACGCCGGATCACTACCGCGACTTCGAACGGGCCGACAGCCTTTCGGCCTACCTCCGTTCCTCGCCAGATCCACTGGTCGGAGCTCACCGGGGCGGGCCCGACGAAGGGTTTCCCGAGAACGCGATTCAGACGTTCGGGCGGGCCCTGACCCACGGGCCTGTCCTCCTGGAATGCGACGTGCAGATGACAAAAGATAGCGTGCTGGTGCTGATGCACGACGAAACCCTCGGCCGGACGACGACGGGGCGTGGCCCCGTTCAGTCCAAGACGCTAGAGGAGATTCGTTCCTTCCAACTCGTGACCAAGTCGGGAGACGCAACGCGTTTTGAGGTGCCCACTGTCGCGGAGGCGCTGGCGTGGACTGAAGGTCGAGCAATCCTTCAGCTGGACGTGAAGGAGGCGGTGCCGCGTGTCCTCGTCGTAGACGCGCTCCAGCAAAACGAAGCCCTCGACCAGGCACTGGTGATCACCTACAGCCTGGCTGACGCCCAATGGTACCACCAGCGCCTTCCGGACTTGATGCTATCGGTCTCGGCAGAAACCCGCGAAGAAGCGAACGCTCTGGTAACGCAGATCGACCCGTCTCGCCTTCTGGGCTGGGTCGGCGTTGGCGAAGTTCCGAGCGGCCCGAGTGAGGTATTCTCACGCCGCGATGTGCCGGTGGCCGTCGGTACGTTTGGAGAGCTCGACCGGCAGGCCCAACAGCAGGGGCTGGTCGTGTATCATCGTCTCTTCGACCAGGGCGTCGACCTCGTCGCGACCAACGAAACGGCCCTCGCAAGCCAAGCAGCCGACACGTACCAGCGCTACGGCAGCACGGCGACCCATTGATCTCGGGCGCCCTACGCCTTGAAGTCTAACTCCAGCTGCCGGCCTTTTCCCTCGTCTGCAACAGGGGACGAGACGCTTCAGATGTGCTGTCGGAGTCGGGGCCGCTCATTGTCGGAAGAGCTTGGGAAGGGGTGGGGCAACTACGCCTGCGCGACAGGAAGTTCGTCCCAGCGGGTCGTGTACCGCGGACTTCGCTTCTGGCGTTTCATGGTCCACTCCCGCTCCCCCGGGAGGCCGGCCGCCGCCAGGCCAATGGTCTCTTTCCCATGTCGACGATTGATTCGGTCAACCGCCTCCATCAGGGTTTCGTCCTCCCTTCTCCCCCGCCCAAACAAGCTTTCCTGGTGAGGGCGGCTCGGATGAATGTCGTAGAGCATCACGCCTGCCTTCTTGTAGTCGTACCCCTTTCGGTAGATTGGCTCGAGGAGGCGCCGGGATGCTTTTACAAACGAAGCCCCGCGGGCCGTGTGCTCTCCAAGCGCGCCCGCCACCCCGTTTGAGTAGTACGGCGGCTCCCCGAATCGCTTGGTCGTGATAAAAACTTTTATCCCGCGTGCGACCAGGCCTTCCTCCCGAAGCTTCTCCGCGGCCCTCTGTGCATGCCTGGCAAGGGCCTCCTGGAGGTGTGCTTTCTCCTCGACGCGCTCGCCAAACGAGCGGGACCGAACGAGCGTCTTCCGATCGGGGCGCACCAGCTCCAGATCGAGACAGGAGCGACCGCGCAACTCCCAGGCCGTACGGAGCCCCACCACCGTCATTTCCTTCCGAATCCACGGGTCCGGCAGGTCCCTGAATTCCGCGGCAGTGGTGACGCCCTTTCCCTGGAGCGTCTCTTCGTAGGCACTGCCGATGCCCCAGATGTCCCCCACCGGAACGCAGTCCAGCAGCTGCTCGAGCGTTGGTTCAGCGGGGCACACGTACGTTCCAGTCCCCCACCCGGCACGCTTCCTCGCCTTCGCGTTCTCGTCGGCGACTTTGGCAAGGGTCTTCGTTGGGCCGATGCCGACACGGATCGGCACGCCGACCTGCCGCTTTACCTTCCGGCGAACCCGATCCGCCAGGCGCTGGAGGTTTTTCCGTTTCAGATCGGGCAGTGTGAGAAAGGCCTCATCGATCGAGTAGCGCTCCAGCTCCAGCGCGTCCTCCTCCAGAATCGAATGGACGCGGCGGCTCATGTCCCCGTAAAGCGTGTAGTTGGAGGACAGAACCGCAGCCTCCATCTTCTTTAGCTCCTCTTCCCACTTGAAGACCGGCGCCCCCATCGGCACACCCGCGTCCTTTAGCTCTTCGCTCCGGGCAATGATGCACCCGTCGTTGTTCGACAGCACCGCCACGGGCCGCTCCCGCAGCGAGGGATCGAAGACGCGTTCGCAGCTGGCATAGAAGTTCTCACAGTCGACGAGGGCAAAGGCTCGGTCCATCGGTGGCAGCCGATACGATCGGCGTCCAGTTGCGGGGAGGGCTTTGCAATACCGAAGGCCGCGTCGTCCAGAGAGGGCCCAGGGGGCCACACAGGGCCTCAACAAGTCGGAACGGGAAGGCGACTCTACGACACCTCGTGGACCACGTGCCGCACCACGCCCCACACGACCAGCTCCTGGCCGTCCCGAATCGGGATCGGGTCGTAGCCGTCCGCCTCCGGCATCAGGTACGGATGGCCGGAATGAACCGCGTACCGTTTGACGGTGAGTTCCCCATCGAGGGCCGCGACGACAACCGACCCGTCTTCCGGCTCGATCGACCGATCGACGACGAGGATATCGCCGTCGTGGATGCCGGCCTCCGTCATCGAGTCCCCGGCGACCCGGACGAAGAAGGTGGCCTCTTCCTTCCCGATCAGCTCCTCACTGAGGT
>CAZRPQ010000378.1:0-2861 GCA_964601725.1 uncultured Salinivenus sp.
GAACAGGACCCCGTAGATGCCGAGGGCCCCCAGCAGGGCGCACGTCAGCGCGTAGCCCGGTTTTCTCACGAGAGGCGTAGCGAGACACAAGAGGCGGTTCAAGATGCCATTTGCGCACCGCAGGCGATGCCACGCATCGTCGAGGAGTAAAAATGAGCAGATTGGGCCGCCTCTGAAGTCGCAGTAGCGTCCCGTGAGAAATCCGGGGTAGGGCAGGTCGGAGGGAGAGTCGAGATCGAGGTCCGTCGTGCGCTCTCGAAGACGCTCCACGACGGGCCGCCAGCCCGGCCCGCCCGGCTGCACGGTTTTGTAGAAGCGGATCAGGGTCTTCTCGTCGGTCGGGCGCGTGAGAACGGTGACGGCGAGCCACGCGATGGTCGTTACCGCCACAATGAACAGCAGCCGCTCCCAGTCCGCCAGGCTCCCCCCCATCCACCCGAAGCGTCCGGCAATCTGGAAGTAGACGGCAATCGTGAACGAGACGACCATGGCCGTCAGCTCCGTCGCGGCGTTGATGCGCCACCAGAACCATCGGAGGAGAAAGAGCAGGCCCGTCCCCGCCCCGATCTGCAAAATGATGTTGAAGGCCTGAAGGGCATTTTTCAGCAGGAGCGCGAGCAGGCAGGCGGTCGTCATAAGCACGACGGTCGCAATGCGCCCCATCCACACCTGCTGCGTCTCGGTGGCGTCCGGTCGGACGAACCGGACGTAGATGTCGTTCACCACGATCGACGATCCCCAGTTGACCTGCGAGGACATCGTCGACATGTACGCCGCCGCGAGCGAGGTCACCACGAGCCCGAGAAGGCCCGGCGGGAGCAGCGTCAGCATGGCGGGGTACGCCATGTCGTTCTGGACCACCCGGTCGGGCATGTGCGAAAACTGGGCCCGCAGCGCCTCCAGATCCGGAAACACCACGATCGAGGCAAGCGCCACCAGGATCCAGGGCCAGGGGCGAAGGGCGTAGTGGGCCACCTGGAAGAGGAGGGTGGCCCCGACGGCGTTCTCTTCGTTTTTCGCGGAGAGCATGCGCTGCACGATGTAGCCGCCGCCTCCCGGTTCGGAGCCCGGATAGTACGAGGCCCACCACTGCACCGCGATCGGAATCACGAAGGCCGGCATCATCTCCTGCCAGGTCAGGGTCTCGAACGACGGCCAGAAGACAAACGCCGCCTGCACCTCCTCGCGGGCAAGTAGCGCGTCCAGGCCGCCGATCTGGGGCAGCGTGAGCACGTACCAGGCCGCCCCGATGGAGCCGACCATGGCCATGGTGAACTGAATCAGGTCGGTGAGCAGCACGCCGGTGAGCCCTCCGAGGGCGCTGTAGACCATGGTCACGGTGGCGGCGACGAGGACCACTTCGACGGGGGTAAGGCCCAGCATCACGCCCCCGATTTTGATGGCGGCCAGCGTCACCGTCGCCATGACGACGACGTTGAAGACGATGCCGAGGTAGGCCGCCCGAAACCCGCGGAGGACGGCGGCCAGTTGCCCGGAGTACCGGAGCTCGTAGAATTCTACGTCGGTGAAGACGCCGGAGCGCCGCCAGAGTTTGGCGTACAGGAAGACAGTGAGCATTCCCGTCAGCAAAAACGCCCACCACGTCCAGTTGCCCACCGTGCCGGTCGAGCGGACAATGTCGGCCACGAGGTTGGGGGTGTCCGTGGAGAAGGTCGTGGCGACCATCGAGATGCCCAGCAGCCACCACGGCATCTGCTGCTTGCCGAGGAAGAAGGAACTGAAGTCCTCCCCGGCGCGGCGGTACACGGCCACGCCAATGATGAGCGACACGACGAAATAGGCGGCCATGATGGCCCAGTCGACGAGCGCGAGTTGCATGCGGTGGGGGAGGGTGGGAGAAGAGAAGCGTGAGCGCGGAAGACCGGGGCATTCCTGCGCTCGGATAGAGAGACTGCGTTGTGACGTGCGTGCCGTTATTGGCGCCGACGGCGGACGGCGAGCCGCAACCGCACAGCGTACCCCTCAATATTGCCCGTCGGGCTGAAGCTGCGGCTCGCGCTCCATCCAGCGCCCCTCGGTAAAGTCGGGCACCTCGACCGGATGGCCGCCCTGTTCGATCGAGGCCTCGGACAGGGGACTGAGGACGCTCCACGTGGCGGCGTCGTAGACGTCAATCGGCGGGGGAGCGTCGCGCTTCACCGACTCGACAAAGGCGTTCCGGACGAAGAAGTCCATCCCCCCGTGGCCGGCGCCCTCGGCCTCCGCCTCGTATCGGGTCCAGAGGGCCGCGTCGTACTCGTCCTGATAGGCCTCCCACGATTCCCACTCGTGCACGGGGCTTCGTCCTTCGACGTGAACGCCATTGTTGTCAACCGTCCACAGGCCGTCGGTGCCCTGCACCCGAAACCCGAGGGAGTACGGGCGAGGGAGGCTCGTGTCGTGGGTCATGACGACCGACTCGCCCTGGGCCGTCGTGAGGGTCGTCGTCACGATGTCCCCCTGTGCGAACGACACGTCGGCCTTCGGATGGTCGGGGCCGCCCTCCTCGACGATGTGGTCGTGGAGGCCCCGCGCCTTCGTGGAGGTGGCGGTGAGGCGGAGGAAGCGGTTGCCCCGGTTCACGTCGAGCCACTTTGCGACGGGGCCGATCCCGTGGGTCGGATACAGATCGCCGTCACGGTGCTCGTAGTGCTCGGTGCGCCAGCTGGAGACGCTGCCCGTGCCCGGGCCGTACGACGCATTTCCGTCGAACAGGTAGGGGGTCAGGTCATGCTGGTACCCGCATCGGCAGTGGAGAAGGTCACCGAACAGGCCGGCCCGCACCATCTTGAGCACCGCCATCACGTCCCGCCGGTAGCAGACGTTCTCCAGCAGCATGCAGTGCATGCCCGTGTCCTCGG
>CAZRPQ010000379.1:0-2850 GCA_964601725.1 uncultured Salinivenus sp.
GGGGGGCTCCCATGTGTGCTGGGACTCCCACGCCCGGCGATTGAACGCTACGCTGCTTCCAAGGCCTGGATGAGGGTCCGGCAGAACGCCGGAATGTCTTTCACGACCCGGCCCCACACGAGGTGATCCTCCTGAAAGGCCGCCTCGTCGGTCCATTCGGCCCCGGCGTTTACGAGGTCGTCTCTGATGCCCTGGCTGCCGGTGGCCCGGCGCCCGTCCACGATGCCCGCCGAGATGCCGACGAGGCCCGCGTGGCAAATCTGGGCCACAATCTTCTCCTGAGCGTCCATCTCACGGACGAGGTTGGTCACCCCGTCGTCGCGACGGAGCTTGTCAGGGGCCCAGCCGCCGGGGACGACGATTGCGTCGAGCGTGTCGGCGTCGAGGGTGCGGGCGGCCACCTCCGTCGTGGCCGTCAGGCCGTGCTTGCCCGTAAAGGTCGTGTCGGCCTCCCGGCCGGCGACCACGACCTCGGCCCCTTCCTCCCGGAGCCGCATGGTGGGCACCCAGAATTCGAGGTCTTCGAACGACTTATCGACGAGGACGGCAACGCGATGATTGGTCAATTCCATGGCGCAGGGAGAGATTGAGGTGCAAAATGATTTCGTTATTGCAAGAGAAACCTTGGCGGAAGCCCCCCACAGCCTCAGACGGCGGCGGGAGGGCAGAGGGGCCGTCATTGCTCTCCGCGAAAGGAGTGTCATCCGGTCGGGCGCCTCCATACGGACACTCATTGCTCGATGATCGGGGCGATGAGAGAGGACGGCTGGGCGTTGGGGACGAGCACTACGGCGTCGAAGGCCCACAGCATGCGTTCAAATTGGGGGGGCGGATCGAGGGGACCTTCGTGCAGCAAGGCATGAATGGCGGTCAGGTCGAACAGCGTCGGTCCGTCGCCCAGCGCCGCCGTAAAGGGGGCCCTCCTCTCTGACCAGCAGTCCGTCGTCCCAGCGGGATAGTCGCGCGCCGTCGAATTCGGCCCGCAGAAGACGGCGACGTTCAGCGCGGTGCCGCCGGAGTGCTCCGCCAGGGCCACCGCGAGGTTGCCCACGTCGAGGGCGTTGTTGGGACTGCGGTCGCGGTAGGCGTGTGCCCCGCCCACCTTGATGGCCACCTGTGGCGCGTCGTCTGTTCGCGTCTCCGCGTGCCGGTACTGACGCCGGAGATTTCGGCGGAGGTAGCGCGCCCGAATCTGGTTCGATCGGTAGTTGTTGGTGTCGTTGAGGCGGTAGATTTTGGTGCTGATTGCCAGTTCGTCGAGGAGACGCTGGGCCTCCTCGATGCCTTCGAAGTGCGTCCGGAGCGTATCGAACGCCGAGCCGCGGTACGCCATCAGCGGCGTCGGCATGCTCGGCGGAAGCCCCTCTAGGGCCGGGTCGGACGCCGAATCGGACCGGACGGCGGTTCGGGTTTTTGCAACGGCCCGGCGGGTTTCTGCAGAGGGAGCCAGTTTGGCCAGCCGGTCCAGCGCGAGGTCGGGGGCGAAGGCAAAGATCTGGTCCAGGCCCCAGAGCGGGCGCTCCGAGGCACTGTTGCGGACGAACTGTCGGACCAGGTCCCGTTCCGATTGCAGGTTGTAGAAGGGGACTGTCGCGGGACGTCTCTCGATGAAGCCTGCGTACGTGCCGTCCCCGCGCCGGAGCGAGTCCGTCATGAGATTCGCCGTCCACGGGCTGACCTCGAGGGCGAGGTGGTCCACCTCCCCGGCGGCCTGCAGGTCGTTCAGGAGCGCCCCCATGATGGCCGGAATCTCCTGGGTTCCGTGCGATTCCCCGAGCGTGATCACCGTGGCGGCGTTGGCCTGCTCGCGCAGCCACTCGCCGCCCGTGTCCCGGAGCGATCCGTCTTCGACCCGGAGGGAATAGCTGTTCTCCCTCAGCGCCTCCTCCAGCGTGATCGACGCCGTGTCCGCGTCGGCAGGCGCCTGGGCCGCCGCGGACGGGGGCAGGGCCGCCCCGAGACCCAGAGCAATCAGGATCGACCAACACAGGAGCACGCCGGGGACCGTGCGTCTGGGAGGCTCGTGATTCATGGACAGCGATGGGGACGAGGAGAAACGGGGTCGGCGGTGTAGGAATGCCGCTCCACTCGACGGCACGGGGAACAGCACCGCTCGTTTCGACGCCCCGAATCTCTCCGAAGGCGGGCCGCCAATCTTTGGCGTCCTGGTCCCGGCGTTTCGGCTAAGAACGAGGGCGGAGGACTCCTTCGGCAAACGGGGCCGGGGCTGTCACGAGTGGTCGTACACGTCGTCGATGAAGTCCTTGAACCAGCCTGGGCGAACGATGAGCACGTACGCTGCCAGGAAGGGGACAATGGGGACCATGACCAGCGTCAGGTCCAGGGCAATCAGGCCGATGGCGATGAGCCAGATCTGGTGCTCAGAGATGGCGGGGCGGGGACGTAGTGGGCAAGTGCGCGGAGGAATGTAGACGCCTTCCGCCCCGGGAACGTTGCGTTCGGGCGGGATTCTCCGAATCGTACCCGCGAACACTCGGGTCCCCACAGAATTCTCATGTTGGCCCCGGCGCTCGGGCTGTCCTCTGCGCTCCGTACCGGCTGTTTCTCACAGACCTGCTCCTCTTCCATGCCGCCCTTCTCCTCGTCCTCCTGGAGAGACTGGTTCTCATGGACCCTCATCGAACGGAAAATCGCGCCGCTTCGGGCAGAGCGGCCCGTCCTGTTGTCGTTCATCGTGTTTCTGATTGGCGCCGGGGTGGTGGTATCCCTGTCGCTGGACTACTGGCTGAACGAACCCGAATTTTTGCTGAACGTGCTCGCGGAGGCGCACGGGGTGCTGCTGGACCTTCTGCTCTTCGGCTGTCTTCTGCTCTGGTTCGATCAGAAGGC
>CAZRPQ010000380.1:0-2840 GCA_964601725.1 uncultured Salinivenus sp.
CTCGTAGACGAGTATGTCGTGCTCCCGTTCAACGCAGGCGTCTCGAAGGGGCGCAACGAACTTCTGGAGCGCGTGGACACGAAGTACTTCGTCCTCAACGATGATGACTTCATATACGGCGATATCACGGACTTGGAGACCGCCCGACGCGAGTTGATTGAGCACGACCTGGACATTCTGGGGGGGCAGCTGGCCGAGAAGCGAAAGTCGTACCACTACGACTGGATCCCGAGAAGAGTCTCCAACTGGATTGGGCTGTACTCAGAGCACTGGGAGACGGGCGCGTGGGTCGCCGACCTCCGAGAGACGAGGGATGGAGGGATCAAAGTCGAGTCGTGCCCCGCTCCCTCCGCCCTACAGCCCTGCGACCTGGCGCTGCAGTTCTTCATCGCCCGCACGAGCGCCGTGCGCGATACCGTGGGGGGGTGGAATCCGAAGCTCAAGTCGAACGGCGAGCACTGGGAATTCTTCTACCGGTGCAAGCAGGCCGGCTTGCGCGTTGCGTCCTCGCAGCGGTTCGGCACGTATCACGTCCCCGAGCACAACGAACGGTACAAACAGTTTCGGTATGGAAAGAAACGCGATATGATTGTGACGTCGCTGAAAGAGCACGGCTTTAAGTACCTTGAGAAGGAGCGCCGCACGTACTACGCAAGCGAGAACGATGTCCCCCAGGAGATGCAGCACGAGTAGTACCGATGATCAGCTACCTACGCCGCTTCATTTATCGCCATTTCGCGGACGTGAGGGTCCTGAAGCGATTGGTGGGCCCGAGGATCGTCGAGGCCCTCAAGCGCATGGTGAATGCAGGACGCCTCGTCGTGTCCAAACCTTTCGACGAGGTCTTTCCCGACGCGGTCCCGAACACCGTCTGCGGGGAAAAGGAAATCCCCTACGGCGAGATCAAAAACCTGAACGTCAGATCGGAGAATCGGATCGACGAGCAGGAGGGCGTGTACCGCCGCCCCCCCGTCTTTACCTCGATCGTCGACGACGCCCTGATCTGCCCGTCGAACAACGTGGTCATGAATCGGGACCGGGAGGTGCCGAAGGAGTCCATCAACATGCGGGGGCGAACGGAGCTCGGGCTCGACCGACAGGCACTCTGCCGGAGCCGAGTCGACTCGATCGACGGGTCCGCCACGCTGCTGCGCGGCCCGGCCATCGGCTACTGGCACGCGCAGCTCGACAGCCTTCCGCGCCTTTCGCTGCTCCGGCGCGAACCGTACCGGTCCCTCCCAACGATTAAACTCCTCCGGCCCGAGGGCGGCCCCGCCGTAAACGTGGAGCTCGAGGACTTTCTCGTCCCTAAGATCGCCCCGCCGAACTGCGAAATCGTCGAGGTTCCGCCCGACCGCCTCTACAGCGTCGAGAACTACGTCTTCGCGTCGTTTCTGACGTTTCCCTTCAGCGCCTACCTCCCCGAGTTCTACCTCGATCTGCTCCGCAAACACGTATGCCCGGACCGAGAGCGGCAAAGGTCGGAGCGAATCTTCATCTCGCGGAAAAAGGCCTCCCGACGGAACGTCCTGAACGAAGACGAACTATCCCGGCGGCTCGGCGAGCGCGGGTTCGAGACGTACCACCTGGAAGACCTGCACATCCGCGAGAAGGTGGAGCTCTTTTACGACGCGGAGATCGTCGTCTCGCCGACGAGTTCAGGGCTGGCCTCGCTTCTGTACACCCGAGACATCCCCGTCGTAGAGCTCTTTCCGATGCCCGAGATTGTGCACCCGGCGAATTACTTTCTGAGCCGGTCCCTCGGCAATGACCACCACTACGTGCCGCACGACGGCGACAGCCTTACGTCCGACTTCCGGGCGAATGTCGACGAGACGATCGAGAAGGTCGACGCCCTGCTGGCTGCCCGGAGCCGAGCCCTTCCCTGACTCTAGCTCCCCCAGGGGATGCGCTCGATTTCTCCGGCGCTCCCCTCCAACGTGCCCCAGCACCTGCCGCTGCCGCCACGAGACGCCTGGAGACCGTGCCTTGCGAGTTTCACGCTCCGTCATGGACCGCAGTCTGCTCTGCATTTCCTACCGGTTTCCCCCGCAGACGTACCCGCTGGCGATTCGGGTCAAGTACTTTCTGAATCATCTGCGCCGGGAGGGCTGGGACATCGACGCCGTCACGGCCGCCCCCGAGGCCACGTCGCGGGAAAACCTGACGGTCCACCACGTCCCGAGCTGGACGCCCGAGCGTTTCTTCCGGTGGGTCCGGACCCTCCGCCTCGGCAAGCTGCTCGACCTGCTCGTCTGGCCCGATCCGTTCGTCTTCTGGGTACTGCCCGCCTACCGGAAGGCCCGCCGGCTGCTCCGGACGGGCCGGCACGACGCCATCGTCGTCTTCATGATGCCCCACTCGCAGGGGCTCACGGGGCTTCTTCTCAAGCGGGCGACGGGCCTTCCGCTCATCCTCAACCTGAACGACTCCCCCACCTGCTCGGACATGAATCCGAGCTATCCCTCCCGGCTGCACTACCGGTGGGCACGGGCGCTGGAGGACCGGTATGTACGGTCGGCCGACGCCGTGATCTACGTCTCCGAGCGGAACCTGGAGCGGGTTCGACGTCGACAGCCGCCCCCACACCGGCACAAGTTCCATCTGATCCGGCGCGGGGCCCCGCCAACCCCCGCTCCCCAGAACCAATCCCGTGGCGAGAAACAGTTTCGGATTGTGTACACGGGCGGCACGAGCGGATGGTACAAGTTTCTGGAGGACGAACGGTCCTCTCCGTCGCTGTCCAAGCGCCTCTACCGTACCTGGCAGCAGTTCGGTACCTACTCGCATGCCGAGCTTAACCCCCGCACCCACAGTCCGATCTACGTGGGGCAGGCCAT
>CAZRPQ010000381.1:0-2836 GCA_964601725.1 uncultured Salinivenus sp.
GTTGAGGGTTGAGCGTTGAGGGTTGAGCGTTCCGTCCACACGTCCGTACGTCCAAACGTCCACACCTCCACCCTCAGTAGCCTTCGTCGGCCAGCTTTTCCGCGATGGAGGCGTAGAAGGCGTTCGAGTCGAAGTGGGTGCCGAGGCCGGGCGAGATGCCCACCTGCTGACCGTGATCGGCGTCGACCGTGCCCAGGTATTTGGCCCAGCGAGCACTCTTTACGCTCACGATGCCGTCGTTCACCCCCTCGTGCTCAAAGAGATATTGGTTCAGGTACCGGAAGACGGGGGCGATTGGTGCGGACGTGCCTTTCCCGGCCTGGCAGCCGTAGGACCAGTACTCGACGTCAGGATGGTCGGGCACGTCGGGGTTGAAGGTATTTTCCATGTGCTCAGGCGTCAGTTCCGCGAGGGCTTGCCGGATGTTGGCCGAGCCGTCCTCCAGGATGTGGGTCCCCACCCAGTCGGCCACGTCCGTCAGCCAGTCGCGCACGAGTTCGGGTTGGTCGAGGACGAGGGAGGCCACGGCGGACCCACGGTGGGGCGTCGAAATGGTGACGAGCACGTCGACCACCTCGTGCCAGCCCATCTGGGAAATCAGGTGGCGCGCATCGAGCCCGCCCATGGAGTGAGCAATGAGGAGAAGTCGATCGGCGTCCGTCTCGTCGAGGACGTGCCGCAGGCGATCGTTCCACTGGGACGTTCGGGCGTGGACGGTATTGTAGGGGGACACGTTGGGCGCGATCGCCGGCACGCCCCGCGAGCGCAGGTGCAGGGCCTCTTCGTGCAGGTGCCCACCTCGCCGAAACGAGGCCCCCACCCCGAAGCCGTGCATGAGCACGACGGGGGCCTGCACGGGAATGATGGACGGTTGCGGAAAGGGCTGCAGGCCGGTGATGCGCCGCAGGGCAGAGGCCGGAAGGGTGTCGTCGTCGGGCATGTCGGAACGAATGGCGAGCGGGACGCGGGAGAGTCCGGAGAGCACGGTAGTACCCGAGAGAGCGTCCTCAGGTTCAACCCCCTGTTCGGAAAACGGGAAACTACGCTGCGATTTCGGCAAACAGCGCAAAGGGCTTCCCGAAAAACAGGGCCTCGCCCCCAACCACGACGAGCGCCGCCACGATCGGCACCCGGATGTTGTCATTCACCGGAAGGGGAAGGACTTCCACCGCGGCGCCCACCAGGACCCCCGCGGCGGCCGGCCCGAAGGCAACGGCCGGGAAGAAGGCCATGATCGCGAGGCCCGTCGCTACGAACGCGATCGTCCCTTCGACGGTCGCCGACAGGGACCCCCACCGGTGCCGGCCCAGCCGGCGGCCCACCAGCGCCGCCGCGGCGTCGGCCAGCATGGCCATCGCCAGGACCGGCACGGCCACGCGGAGGGGAAAGAGAACCGCCATCAGGGCTGCGCTCACCAGGACGCTCGTGGCGCCGTTGAACCGCACGCCCGTCCCCGTCTCGGGCAGTTCCTCCGCCCGCATGAGTGGGCCGAAGATCCACCGGATCACCGTGTTGAACGACTCGGAGTATGCCCGGACCACATCGGTGAGAACGGCGAGGAGGGCCGCGGGAACCAGGAGGTAGAGGGCCATGGGCATCCCAACCCACCACATGCCGAGGGGGATGGACAGAGCGAGCAGATGTAGCGCCTTGCGGCCGACTTCGCCGGTGTACGAAAGGGAGGGACGAGCGGGCACGAGCGCGAACAGCAAGGGAGGAAAGTGTGTCGCCCCTCCGAACCTTCCGGCGAGGAAATGGTTCGGCGAGTGTAGAGGATCGACCCCCTTCGGAACTGGTTCGCGCAACGGAACCAGTCCGGACTGGGCAGTTTCGTACCTCTGCGATGGACCCCCTCTGGTTCGGGGAGAAACAGCCTCACGGAAAAGACCATGTCTCCCCCGCTGTTTCCCTCATCGAGTCTCTGTCACCAATTCTCTGAGTCTCATGTCTGTCCGTACGTCACTTTTGGTTCTTCTCGCATCCCTTCTCCTCATCGGTTGTGGCACCGACGGTGACTCCGAGGCCGACCGCATGGCCGAAGAGCACGAGGGGGAAACCCCCACAGCCACGGAGGCGGCCCGGGCGCCCGACATTCCGGTGACCACCGAGACTGTCCCCTACACTGAGACGGAAGAAGGAATGGCCGTATCGGGCTACCTTGCCGCCCCGGCCAACGCCGACTCGGTGCTCAACGCCCACGGGATGGACCCCTCTTCGGCCCGTCTTCCGGGCATCGTCGTGATCCACGAGTGGTGGGGCCTGAACGACAACATCCGCACCGCCACCCGTCGCCTCGCGGGAGAGGGCTACCGGGCCCTCGCCGTGGACGTCTATCAGGGCGCGACGGCCAGCACCTCCGACTCGGCCCGGGCTCTGATGCAGCAAGCCATGAGCCAGCAGGAGCAGGTCATGGCCAACCTCCAGGACGCCCACGATTATCTCCGCACCGAGGCCGAGGCCCCCCGTGTCGCCGTCATGGGGTGGTGCTTCGGCGGCGGTCGTACGTTCGACGCGGTGGCCGCGGCCCCACCCCAGTATGACGCGGCGGTCGCCTACTACGGCGCGCCCGAATCGATGACGACGGACGTGCTCCGGAAGACGACCACCCCCATCCTGGCCCACTTCGGGCGGGAGGACCAGGCCGTCTCGCCCGAGACGGCCCGTAACTTCCAGACCCGCTTCCAGGACACGGGTGCGGAGGGCGCAATCCACTTTTACGACGCGGGCCACGCGTTTGCGAACCCCTCGGGCGAGAACTACGACCGGGAGGCTGCCGAGCAGGCGTGGTCGCGCACGACCGACTTTCTGGCCCGACACCTCTACCCGTAGTCGTTGA
>CAZRPQ010000382.1:0-2834 GCA_964601725.1 uncultured Salinivenus sp.
TATCGACAGGGGAAAGCAAAATTTTAAGTCAGCTCGTCGTGTACCTCGGGCAAGTGCAGGCCGGGCGTTTCCGAAGGGGCGGCTAGTCAACCGGGCGGGACCGCTCCCTCGACCATCCGTCTCCCTGGGGGCCGTTCTGGGCGGCAGTTCGGGGAAACGATTCCGAATCCGACTTCGAGGCGCCCTCAACGGTCTGTGAAGGTTGGGGACTGGTGCCAGGCGTAACCGGGGACTGCTGGCCCTCATCCCCGAGCGCGAACTGCTGGACGCTTTCGCGAAGCGCTTCGGTGAGCGCGTCGAGGTCGGATGCCGAGTCGGATACCTGTGTCACCGAGGCTGCCGATTCCTGAGCCGCCGTCGAGATGGACTGGACGCTCTGGGCGATCTCTGTGCTCGTGGTGGACTGCTCCTCGGAGGCCGTCGCAATCTCGTCGGCCATCTCTTGGACCTGGTCGATCGATGTGACGATCTCGTCGAGCGCGGTCCCCGCTTCATCGGCCAGTTCAAGGCCCTCTTCGACCCGCCGAGTCCCCGTTCGCACCGACTCGACGGCGGCGTCGGTCTCGGACTGCACCCGCTCGATCATCTCGGCGATCTCATCGGTGGCCTGGTCGGTCCGCTCCGCCAGCTCGCGGACCTCCTCGGCCACGACCGCGAAGCCCTGCCCCTCTTCGCCCGCGCGGGCCGCCTCGATCGCCGCGTTCAGCGCCAGGAGGTTGGTCTGGTCGGCAATCTCGTCGATCGTCTCCACGATTTCGCCGATCTCTTCGCTGGAGGTCCCGAGTCGCTCGATCGTCTCGGCGGAACGGTCCACCACGTCGGCGATCTCTTCAATCTTGCGTACTGCGTCGGCAACGACCTCTCCGCCGTGGCGGGCCTGTTCCCCGCCCTCTTCCGCGGCGTCGGCCGTGTGCTGGACGCTCTTGGCATTCTCGTTGATGGTCTGGTTGAGCTCCTCCACGGCCGCGGCGACCTCTTCGGACTGGGTCGACTGCTCCTCGACGCTGGCGGCCATCTGCTCGCTGGACGTGTTGATCTGCTCGGCCGCCGAAGCGGTCGACTCGGCCACATCTTGTACCTTCGCGACCATCCCGCGCAGGTTTTCGACGGAACGGTTAAACCCGTCGAAGAGACGCCCAATCTCGTCGTCCCGATTGCTCTCGAGCTGCACCGTCAGGTCCCCGGCGGCGAAGCGGTCCATGGCCTCCATCATCCGCTCGATGTTTTCCTGAAGGTCGGCCTGCTGCTCTTCGATTCGATTTTTGGCCTCCCGGGCCTCCTGCGTCGCCTGCCGCGCTTCTTCTTCCTTGGCCGCCGCGTCGTTGAGGGCCTCCCGGTTCTGGTCGACCATCTCGTTGAAGGCCTCCGTCAACTCGCCGACCTCGTCCTGCGACTCAACCGGCACGGTGAGGTCCAGGGTGCCAGACGCCACCTTCTTCGAGGCGTCTCGCAGCGCCATGATGGGCCGGGAAAACGAACGGACAAAAATGAGCGCAACGCCCCCGGCCAGCACGAGAAGCGCCATCCCCCAGAGACCAATCCTCCACGTCAGGGCGTCGACGGCGGCGAGCGCCTCGTCGCGGTCCACCTTCGAGACGATGCCCCAGTTTACGCCCTCAATATCGACGGGGCTGTACGCGCTCATGACCTCTTCCCCCCGGGAGTCGGCTTCCATCGTCTCGCCCGTGTCTCCGGCCAAGGCCCGGTCGACGGCCTCCATGCGTACCTCTTTCTGAAGAATCGTCGTGTTCAGGGCGTCGATCCGGTCGATCGTCTCCTCCGCATAGTCCTGGGCACGAAGGGTTTCCAGGTACGATTCTTTGTCCTCAAGGAGAAACCGGGAATCGTTCCGCATCCGACGGTCCTCCCCGACCAGCAACGTCTCCCCTGTCTGCCCGAGCCCTTCGGCCTGCCAGTCCTGGCCGCCCGTAAGCGTCTTATTGATCTCTCCGATGGGCATCTGAAAGACGAGCACCCCGATCACCTCTCCGTCGTCCGTAATGGGGGACGCGATGAACGAGGCTGGAGCATCGTACGACGGGGCGTACGGTGCAAAATCCATGAGCCGACTCTCCCCCCCACGTCCCGCCCTCCGGGCCGCCTGAAACGCCTCGGCAAAATTGCTGTCCTGATAGGGCCCATCGAGCAGGCTCGTCCCAAAATCCACCTCCTTGAAGACCGAGTACACGATGTGCCCGTTCTCCGGCTCCACCAGGAAGATGTCGTAGTAGTTGAACGCGCGGAGAAACCGGCGGAAGTCGTCGTGATACTTCGCGTGTGCAGCGTGATAGACCTCCCAGCCCTCCTCTGGCCGGTTCAGTTGATCCTTCTTCCCGACCGGGTGCGGGTTCGACGCGATGTACTTGTTCTGCAGGTACTGGATATGCCCCTCATCCGGCACGTACGGATCGACCGACTTTTCCTCGCCGGTCCCCTCTTCGAGACGGGGAATGAACTCTTCTTCGTAGTAGGACCGCACGGCCGCCGCTCCCTCTCCCGCCGGGGCCGCATCTCGGTCGTCAAGCGTCTGAAAAGCCGACCGGAACTCCCGCATCGCGCGAACAGTCTGGTCGTTTTCAGAGGTCGTGGTGACCTGATCCCGGATGTTCTGGAAGTAGTCCTCGACGGCATTGACCTTGTTCGACTGTACGCCCGCCAGCTTTCCGGAGGCTTCTGCCTTGAGGCTCTGCTTTGCACTGGAGTACCCGATCCATCCGATGATGCCGATGGCGAGCCCTCCAATGCCGAGAAGGGTGATGAGGAGTTTTGCGCGGATGCTTAGGTCGCGAAATCGAAGCATGGTCGGGAAAGAGGCTTCAGCAAAAAGTTGGTGG
>CAZRPQ010000383.1:0-2833 GCA_964601725.1 uncultured Salinivenus sp.
GCGTCTTCGACTACTGGACACGGGGCGAACAGGACTCGGTCCCGACCGGCGACATCCCCGAGTACGCCCAGTTCATGGACTACGCGGAGGCCCACGCCGATTCGCTGATCCTGGAGGAAGACGCCGCCTATGTGCTCCTCGACGGGCTGATGGTTGGCTTCATCAGGGAGGAGAACGATTACTTCGTCGCGTCGGTGACCGGGCCGTTCGACGCCGCGGTCGAGTCGTACCTCCAGGACTGGCTTCCGGGCGCGAAGCTCCCGCTCAGCCGCACGGCGGAGGCCCGCGTTCCCGAGACGACGCTCGTGCGGGAGATGGGGTTTGAGGTGGCCCGCCCGTCCGAAGACCAGTCGAGCCCCGGCAAGAAGCTCATCCGCGTCCAGGACGGCGTCAAGAGCATCTACCGCGACGGGCGCCTCACCGTGGGCGCCCAGCTCTCGTGGCGGCAAATCACCGCCAGCCGCGCGGAGCTCCTGATCCGGCAGATCGACCAGACGCTCGACGAGCTCGCCGCGTAGCCCCCACCGTCTGTTCAGGAACTGCCTTGTCCCCCACCATGCAGGACACGCCCCCCGAAGACGAGTCGACCACTAACGGCGACGACCCGTCGCCCACGGTGGAGCGCCGCTGGCGCCCCGCGTCCGGAGTCTCGCTGCGTCCGGACTCCTCGGACGCTGAAGCGCCCCCCGAAAAGCCAGCGCTCCCCGAACAGCCAGCGCCGTCCGCCGACGAGGGCCGCGGGGGCGAGGCGTCCGCCGGGGGCGAGCAGGCGCCGGATGCCCCGGACGGGCCGCCCCGTCCCCCGACGGACGCGCCGCCGGCAGGCGAAGGGGCGCCGGATGGACGGCCGTCGCCCGACGCCCCCACGGACGCGGACGCATCTCCTCCCAGCGCCCCCCCAGCCGAAGCGTCGCCCGACGCCACTCCGAACCGCGCTGCGTCCCCGGCAGACGCAGGCGACGGCAGTGGCCCGGAGGACTCCGCCCCCCCGGACCCGGCGGACGCAGAGGACGGCGATCCGCCTGACCCCAGCGACTCCCCCAACGACCTGCCTGAGTCTCCTTCCGACGCCGGTCTGCCGGACGACGGCGCAGAGGCCGACCCGCCGCCGGATCTCGACGAGATCCGAGAAGCCGGCAAGCAGGTGAACGAAGAGGCCTTCGCGGACGACGCCGACGAGCGCTCGTGGGCCGACCAGATGCAGGACGAGAGCGACGCATCTCGTGAACAGCTTTCCTCGCCTCCCGGCGACGAGCAGGAGTCATTTTTCACCGACGAGCACCGCTACGTGCCCGGCGCCGAGCAGGTCGAGGAGGAACTGCAGGATTTTGCCTACGACATCAATGAGGGCACGGCCGACACCGACTGGACCCCCTCGAAACAGGAGGACCACCGGATCGCGGCGATGTTCGCCCGCCTCGTGAGCAAGGTGGCCGAGGACATGAGCTACCAGCGGGCGCCCGGGGACGAGTTCTGGGACCCGCGCAAGATCATGCGCCGACAGATCGACCGGCGCCCCCTTCGCCACTGCAAGATGGAGTACACGAAGCGCCGGCTGGCCCTGCTGGTGGACACCTCTCCCTCCTGCCGCGACGAGGCGGTGTTCTACTCGAAGATTGCCACCGGCGCCCTCCTCCGGGACGACATCGACATCTTCCTCTGCCCGAATGGACGCATCGACGCCCAGTTCGACCCCGAGCCGATGCGGTTCGTCGACGACGACCGGGGCTCCGAGTGGGACCTGGAGGGCCGTGTGGTGCTCTACTTTACCGACTGGGACGGCACCGACGAGATCGTGGAGCACTCGCGGAACTGTACCCTCTACTGGTTCGACAACTGCGCACCGTCGGACTACTGGGAGAGCACGAAGGAGCGCCACCAGCGGGTCCGCCTTCGGTATCGAGGGCAGCACTTTCACTGCCCCGACCCGGACGCCTTCCGCCGGCTCGCCCGCAAAATCCGACCGTGAGGATCCTGCCTTCGAACGACCAGCCTCAGGATCCTACCCAACACCCGCTCAGCCAGCGGGACAACATCCGGCGAGACAACATCCAGCGAGACAACATGCCGACGTCTTCCCAGACACACCTGTTTGCGTCGTCCGACGAGGCCGTCGAACCGCCCCGCTCGAAAGAGGTCCGAACGATGGAGATTCTCGCGGAGGAGGTTCTTCCCAGACACGCCGCCTCGGGCAACTATCCGGTCCGGTTCGACCACTGCTTCAAGCGCATCGCCTACGACGTGGCGGTCGGGGCCCAGTGGGATGCTGACGTGACGCCGCCCTTCTATCAGAATGCCACCCTCGACCAGATCCGTCGGGCCGTGCGCGTGCTTCGGGAGATGGCGGCGGACCCCGACCGGGCCGCCGCGTACAACCATCGCTCCCTTCGCTACCGTGGCGTCCGAGAATGATTGCCACAGTCCCGTTCATTCCCCCCTGTTCGATCGCACTCCTACGCCCACGAGCACACGCCCCGACTCCCTCGCCGACATCGTCGTGCGCGGCTGGGGAAACGGAGACGGAGCCGAACGGAGCGCGTCCCCCTCCAGTTCGCCAATGATGGCGAGACGGAGGCGGAGCGAGGTGTTACGTACGGTCGGCGTTGTCCTCGCCCTCCGACAACACCTCCGCTTTCACGTCCTCCAGATAATCAAGGGCTGCCTCCCGGTCCGCAGGCAGATCCGGGTCTTCGAAGACGACCTCCTTGATCGCGCCGAGCGCCCGGTTTTCGCGCCCCTCCAGTCGCTGCTGCATGGCTTCGAACAGCGCGCCCCGGCGCAGGGCCTCGTCCTTGATGGTCATGAGGTAGTCGAACGCCGCGTCGTGCTCGTT
>CAZRPQ010000384.1:0-2823 GCA_964601725.1 uncultured Salinivenus sp.
GAACGCCGGTCCCGTCCCAACCTTCAACGTACCAACGTTCAACGTGCAACGCACCCGTGCCCGAACTCGTCCTCATCGCCGCCGTCGCCGAAGAGAACCGTGTCATTGGGCAGGACAAGGACCTCCCCTGGCACATCCCGGAGGACCTCCAGCACTTCAAGGAGTTGACGACCGGTCACGCACTGCTGATGGGCCGTCGCACGTTCGAATCGATCGTGCACCAGTTTGGCAGTCCCCTCCCCGACCGACGAATGGTCGTACTCACCACGCAGGGACCGTTCGACGAGTACCCTGAGGTCGAGACCTACGCCTCCATCGATGCTGCCCTGGACGCCCTCGCCGACGAGGACGTGGTGTTCATTGGCGGCGGCGAATCGATCTACCGCCAGTTCTTGCCGGAGGCCGATCGGCTCGAGCTAACTCTCGTCGAAGGCGAGTACGAGGGCGACACGTACTTCCCCCGGTTCGAGCACCTCGTCGGGGACGTGTTCGAGACGACCGACGTGGAGGCGCACGACGGCTTTCGGTTCGTGACCTACGAGCGCCGGAACACGGACGCGGACTGATCCGCCGGCTCCCGGGCAAAAAACGCCTCGATGCGGTCGTGCTGGCGCTTCGCGTCGTTGTAGCCGATCTCGAGGAGGCGCTGGAGATAGTCGGGGGTGAAGAGGAGCATGCTCAGCCAGTCGGGTGGCGGATCGGCCCGCCACTCCACGAAGTTGAGGAGCCTCCCCATGGCCCCGCCGATCTCCAGGTCGTAGTCGCCCGCCAGCGCGCCGAGGTCGACGGAGGGGCGCAGGACGAGCAGGTCGATGGGCTGGAGCCGGCCGCGCTGCTCCGGGCGAATCTTGCGCACGAGGCGGTTTACGCGGCGCAGCACGGCCGCGTCGTGTTCCAGCACGTCGAGCATCAGCACGTTGGCGAGGATGCCCATCATCTGAAAGAGCGACGGGTAGGCGGGCGTGCGGGCCGCCCGGCTCGCCTCGGCCTGCGACCGTTCGTAGCGGGTGGAGACGACGAAGAGGCGGTCGGCCCCCAGGTGGATAGCGGGGGCGAGGGGATCGAGCATGCGGAGCCCCCCATCTCCGTACCAGGCATCGTCGAGGCGCACGGCCGGAAACACCATCGGGAGGGCCGTGGAGGCCATTACGTGGTCGAGACTGAGATCGGTACGGCGCCCCACCCGGTTGGGCCGCTCCCAGTCCTCCATCGAGCACCCCTGGACCCACGTCACCGTCTGGAGGGTGGCGTAGTTGGAGGTCGAGATGGCGAGCCCCTCCAGGCGCCCCGCGTCCAGGTTCTCGTCGACGCCCGTCAGGCACCCCTTCGCGTCCGTGGGCAGCCGCCGGTCGAGATAGGCACGGAGGGGCGCGGTGTCCAGGAGGGTCTGCTTGGCGCTTGGGGTGCCCCGCACCAGCGACCGGCCCAGTGCCCAGAGGGAGCGCGGCGCAAACACGTCGTCCGTCGTCAGCTCCTCCCAGTAGCTCGTGAGCCGGGCCGTCCGTCGCGCCCACGGGCCGGGATCGGCCGCGAGGTGAGCGGCATTGATGGACCCCGCCGACACGCCCGTCATGAGCGGCATCGAGGCCTGGGGGAAGGCTTCACCGACGTATTCGAGGACGCCCGTCTGGTAGGCCGCCCGGGCCCCACCGCCCCCAAGCACGAGCGCCGCGGACGAGTCCTCGGGCGGTCCGGGCTCCGAATTGGTCGCCATGTTGGCTGAGTCGCCGCTCATCGGTTCGGAAAGACAATACGGGTCAATCTCACGGGCCACTCTCACACGTCGGGAGCAAACCGCCGCGCCCCGTCGCCCCGTCGCCCGTTCTCCCCCTCTCCCATCCCCCCACGCTCAGGATGTGTGCCAGCGGTACTGCTTCAAAATCTCGGGATCCTGCGTGCGCTTCATGACCGTGCCGCATTTCTCGCAGTAAAAGACGACCTCCTTCACAGGTGCAGAGACCCCAAGCATAAAGAAGAAGCCGGCGCTCAATCCATACTGAGGCTCCGCCGTCACTCGTGGATGCGTGAGATCGTTGCCGCACGAACAGGTAGTGCTGTCCACGCGCTCAGCGAGGGCCTCCCTGGCACTCGTGACCGACGCTGAGGCAACCCCCACGCCGCCGTCCCCTGCGGGCTCGGCGACCGGCTCGCGTTCCGGCTCGTCCTCGAAGTCCTCGTCGCGCCACCACAGGTCCGGCTCCTCCTCCCGGAGCTCCGGCTCCCGCTCGAAGACGTACCGGTCGGCCGACCAGGGGCCGGGCCCGAACACGAAGACGACCACGAGCAGGAAAAAGACGAGTGCCGAAAACTCAAGGGATTGATCGGCCGACAGCAGGCCCTGCTCGAGGTGCACCAGAAACACGGCTCCGGCGAGGATTGGGATCTGGATGAGCGCCGCAAGGCGAGTGAGAAGGCCCGCGGCCAGCATGAGCCCTCCCAGCAAATGCGCGAAGGTCACGTAGTGGGCCAGCGCGGCCGAGGCGAGAGAAAACTCGGAGAGATCCACGAGCACCTCCACGCCCTGATTCTCGTACGCGAAGAGCACCCCTCGAACGAAGAGTCCAATGCCGAGGTAGATCCGGACGAGATCGAGGGCCGTCGCCCGGTGCTCTTCGATCCAGTCAACGAGGTCGCGATAGCGAGACATATGCGGTATCGGATCAATCTGTGGGGAAACGAGGATGCGCTCCGGGGAAGAGCAACAGACGTTCGTGTCCGACGATCGTCCGGCGTTTCATTTTTCTTTTCTTCACACGTCTACCTCACGAGTGGAGAGCCCGTGTCGTTCCCCTGTCGGCACATGCCGCCACGGCAATCGCATCC
>CAZRPQ010000385.1:0-2823 GCA_964601725.1 uncultured Salinivenus sp.
CGCCGAGGGCGTCGATTTCACGTGCAATGTGGCCTTTGCCGATGCCGCCGATGGCGGGGTTGCACGACATCTGCCCGATGTCCGCGAGCTTCATGGTGATGAGCAGCGTGTCGGCGCCCATGTTGGCCGCCGCGGCCGCCGCCTCGCTGCCGCTGTGCCCACCGCCGACGACAATGACGTCGTACTCAAAGTAATCCTGATGCATAACTGAATCCCGTGGTTGAGAGCAGAAGTCTGCAGAAAAGGATGCCAAACCTCAGCGCGTCCCATTAACGAACCGCCCACCGCCGTGTGCCCATCCTCCCCAGCGGACGACCGACAAGAACCTCAAAACGGCTTCCTGAGGTGCCCAAACGGGTAGGACACATGGTTTGTCCAAGACGAAGACAGGCGACGAAAGTCACGACATGTGGTTTGTCCAGAAAAGCCATTTCGTCCATTGGCAATCCGCTCCGAGGAATGCAATTCCGCTGGCACACCCACACGCCCAAACGCCCACACGCATCATCCGCCCATTTTGCGAAGGAAGCGCTGCACGGTGCGCCGCGTGGGGAGTTCGTCCTCGTCGACGTGACGGGCAAGCTCCTCGAGGAGGTCCGTGCTCGTGCAGTCCGGGTGGTCGGCGAGGTAGTGGAGCGCAATTGTGCGCAGCTCCGAGCCGGCGCCGAAGTACGACTCGTACGAGCGCTCACTTCGGCGGCCATGGCGGTCGATCAGTCCCTGAAGCCCCTCCTCCTGAAAGTGGTTCGCCCAGCGCCGCAGCGTCCGGGCCGTCACTGAGTCGTAGACGTCGTAGACCCAGTCGTCCACGTCCACGGAGCGCCGGTCGTAGGCCTCGGCAATGTCGTCCTGGGCCTGGGCGTTGGAGAGGGACTCCTCCTCCCGGTGACGGGCGTAGGCCCGGAGGAGAGCGAGACGGGCGGCGAGGCGACGAAAGCCTCCTCGCTCGAGTTGAGACAACCACCGAAGAGAATCGTCCGACATGGCATTCCGTGAAGCCAAGTGAGGCGGAATAGGCGTAGCCAGATGCTCAGTGCAAAATCAAACTCCGGCGAGTCCGGTTCCTCGTGGCTCCTATTTTTGGGGCCTCCTCACCCGCCGCCTGTGGCGTGTACCTTCAGTTCTGGCACGTGGCCCCGCGGGCTGCGAGTGGCGAGATGAAGCATGGCGTCGGCGAGCTCACGGGGCGCCACCCAGCCCGAGGGGTCGGCGTCGGGCATCGCCTCGCGGTTGTCCGGCGTGTCGACGACGCCCATCGGGTAGAGCACCGTCGTGCGCAGGCCAGCGCTCTGCTCTTCTGCCTCCAGGGACTTGACGTACGCAGCGACGGCTCCTTTCGAGGCCCCGTAGAGCGCGGCGTTGGCCTGCCCCTCCAGCGCCGCGGGCGCGGACACGCCGAGCAGAAAGCTGTGGTCCGCCCGCGTGAGCAGCGGCACGGCGGCGCGGGCCGTGTTGAAGAGGGTGCGGACGTTGAGATCCATCATGTGCTGATAGTCGTCCGTCGTCGACTCGACGGCCTGCTGCATCGCAAAGCCGCCCGCAAGGGCGAGAACGGCGTCGAGCGCCTCCGTCTCCTCCCAGAGGCTCGCGAACGTGTCCATCGTGGCGGTCTCGTCGGTCAGGTCGGTGTCGAAGACCTGGGCGTCCGGGAACGACGCGTCGAGGGTGGCGCGGTTCTCGTCGCCGACGTCGATGAGGGCGAGGTCCCAGCCGGCGTCGTCGAAGGCCTCGGCGGTGACGGAACCAATGGCGCCGGCGGCGCCGGTGATGGCAACGGTGGGCATGGCGGTCGAAGCGTTGTGGCAAAGTGCAGCGCGCGTGCTGCCTCAACGTATCGACTGGGCGCGTTCTGGTCAACGGGGCGCGCGGTCCCGTTCGTCGACGGGAAACCGAGCGAGGTGGCGGAGCTTCTCGGGGTTCCGCACGCAGTAGAGCTCCTGGATCTGTCCGTTGACGACGCGGAGGCACCAGACTGGGCGAGCCACACCTGCCAGGAGTCCAGTTCCTCGATGGGGGCGAGGCGCGGCGTCGATCCGGCCTCGGCCGAGCGGGTGCCGTTGTCGAGGAGAGAAGGGTCGGTCTGAAGCGTCTCCATGAGTCGATGTACGGTTGGTTCGAATGATTGCGCGTCCATGCGACGATGGGCGGTGGAGACGCGTGACGAGCTTTTCCCGTCTTTCTCTGCCATTCAGGGCCACATGTTGTTCACGGTTGCGTGAAGGTCTGGAAGAATACGGGATATATACACTCAACCCGCCAGAGCGGTGGCTACTCGTTGAAAGAACCTATACGTTTGATCGTGATTGTGCAGAAAAAAAACGACTCACCCCTCTTAGCGGGGAGTATGACCACGGGCCTTCAAGACCCGTCACAGGTTCTTTGTAACGACATCGATTTTCCGACGGATGAGCGAACTGGTAATCTACTGGATCTTCGCGGGCGCCTTTTTGGCGGGCATGGTTGCCATTGGTGCGTACCAATTTATTGGACTTCGGAGCGTGGACGATCGGGGGGAGCGGGCCTTTGACTTTTGGATCGGCGAAGGAACGGTGCCGGGCTGGTGGACCGCGGCCTCCCTGGCGGCCGGGTGGCTCCTGCTCGGTTGGATGACGTGGCAGATGTATCTCTGGTACGCTTATGGGCTGGGGGCCATCTGGATTTTCACGATCCCCTGGATCCTCTGCACCATCGGGCTCCTGTTCATTCCGAAGCTGTTTCGGCGGTTTCCGGGCGTCTCGATTCCCGAAATCCTGCGCTTCCGGTTTAACCGCATGACGCAGACGCTCCTGGGGCCCGTCCAGAGCTTCGCGTACCTCACGTGGC
>CAZRPQ010000386.1:0-2819 GCA_964601725.1 uncultured Salinivenus sp.
CAACGCAAAACCCCCAACGCAAAACCCCCAACGCACCGTGCCCGACGACCTTGCTCCTGATCTTCTCGCCGACCATCACATCGTCGTCACCGGAGGCGGCACCGGGCTCGGACGGGCGATGGCTCACCGCTTTGCCGACCTCGGCGCCGCGGTCACCATCAACGGCCGTCGCCCCGAGCCCCTCGCCGAGACGGTCGCCGACATCGAGGACGCAGGGGGGACCGCGGAGGGTATTCCCTGCAACGTTCGGGACCACGAAGCCGTGCAGGCCTTCGTCGAGGAGGCGGAGGAGCGTCAGGGGCCCATCACGCGGCTCGTCAACAACGCCGCGGCCAACTTTTTGGCCCCGACGGAGGACATCTCGCCGAACGGCTTCGACGCCATCGTGAAAACGAACCTGTACGGCTCCTTCTACTGCACCCAGGCCTGCGGTCGACGCTGGCTGGAGCGGGACGAGGAAGGTGTCGTTCTCTCGATCGCCACCACCTACGCCGAAACCGGCAGCGCCTACGTGGTCCCCAGCGCCATGTCGAAGGCCGGGATCGTGGCGATGACCCGTTCGCTGGCGGCGGAGTGGGGCGGAGAAGACATTCGTCTGAATGCCATCGCGCCGGGGCCTTTCCCGACGGAGGGCGCCTGGGACCGACTCGTCCCCGACGAGGAACTGGTGCAGCAGATGAAAGACCGAATTCCTGTGGGCCGCTTCGGCTCGCCCGACGAGCTGGCCGACCTCGCAAGCTTCTTGCTCAGCGACCTGGCCGCGTACATGAACGGCGAAGTCGTGACGTTCGACGGCGGGGAGGCGCTCTCCGCCGGCGGGCAGTTCAACACGTTCGCCCGCATGCCCCGCGAACAGGTGAAGGCCATGATGGAGCAGATGCGCCCCGACTAAGTAGACCAGCAAAACAACTTTAAAAATCGTCATTCCGAGCGGAGCGAAGCGAAGTCGAGGAATCTCTCAGCACACTGGCAAAACCGACCTCTTTGGGCGGTTTTCGCCCGGTCCGAAGAGATTCCCAGAGGATGACCCTGCGGGCCCCTTCGACTCCCTCCTCCCTTTGCTCGTCGGTCGCTCAGAATGACTTTCGATTAACGTATTTGTGCTGATCTACTTAGCAGGAGGAAGTATCCCGACAGCCGCCGAGGATGCGCCCTGACTGACCGGTGCGTTCCGAGCAGAGTGGAGTCGCTGTAGACGACAGGTCGTTGTGGGTCGTGCCCCGACCGACGAACGAAGGTCCCGTCCGTTTGAAGTTCCGGAATGATTTTCGCTTCGTTAGGTAGGGAGCTTGCCGCGCTCTCCTTCACAGCTGGTTTACATCCACAACTGTACCATGGATCCCCTCAGTCTGGAAGACTTTACCGGTGCCGTCGATGATGTTGAACGCACCCAGTATAAAATTCTAGGCGGTCTCCAGCGGGCGCAGGAGGCCTTCGAGCAGAAGCGAGTGTACCCGCACCTCGGCCGACTCGTGAAGCTCCACGGGGCCCTCGTCTCAATTCTCGAGCAGACCGAAGACTTCCGAAGCCCGTCGACCGGACGCGTCTCCGGCATCGACTGGGACGAGAAGACGGTCACCTACGAGTGGCCCGAGCTCGAGGGCACAGAAATGGCCGTGGTCGAGGACCTGATTCGGTGGGCCCTACCCCACTTCCGAGACGCCATCGAGGAGGGGAAGGCCGTCTACGAGCACGTGGAGGACAACCTGGAGTTGGAGACGGTGGGCATCATGCCGTCCTACGTGCAGGAGGGCTACCTCATGGTGCCGCACCAGGAGGACGGAGCCCTTCACGTTCTGCGGTACACGCTCTCGATCATCGAGGGAGAGGGAGAGACCCACCGGGCCCTGAAGACCACGCATTGCAAGACGGTTCCGCAGGAGAGCGTGGATGTCGATCCCTCAACGATTAAGCTCGAGCTGCTGGAGGAGCGCCGCGACCTCCCCAACCCCGCCACGTACTTCTCGAATGTTGATCTCCACGTTCCGTACCAGGAGACGCTCCTGCCCGTCGTGAAGCGCCGTCTCGTCCGACGACTGGCGGAGGAGGCGGGCGGCGACGATGCCCGGCGCCAGTGACCTTGTTCGGGTATGGGCGTGTGGGCGTCATGAGCGTGGGAGGGGAGCGGGGGGGCTGGACCTGCCTACTGCGGATTTCAGCCGGAAGCGTCAGCATAGATGAATGGAACCGTTCCCCTCAGTCGCTTCCAAAGCGTTAAGCGTTCCGACGTTAAAACGTTGAGCGTTAAAAGGTTAGAAGGATCGTCCTCCCTCTCGTCTGGCGGTCCTGCTCTCTCCCAAGCCGACACCATAAATTGGAAACGGTATAAATCCCTCTCGCCGGTTCGCCCTCTCCCAAAACGTTCCGGACAGAGGCAGTCCAGTCGAAAAAAGCAACCCCTCATTCCCGAGTGTTTTCACGGATCGGGATCCGGTCGAGGAGGCGGTCGGCGGTCTCCACGCCGGAGGTAAGCGCATCGCCCACCGAGACGCCCTGCCGGTAATTGCCCGCGAAGGCCAGGCGCGGGTGCTGGTGCTCTAGCTCGTCGAGGGTCTCTTTCACGTGGCCGTAGCCGACGGTGTACTGCGGAATGGCGTTCGGCCAGTGCACGTGGCGCCGAAAGACCGGCGACCCGTCTACGCCCAGGAGGCGCTCCAGGTCGCGCTCCACGGTCGACTGAACGGCGGACGTCTCCGTTGTGGCTTGCTCCGGCGCCCGCCCGCCGCCGACGAACGTGGTGAGGAGCACGTGGTCGTCCGGGGCGCGGCCGGGAAAGAGAGTGGAGGAAAAGATCGTCCCGAGGACGTTCAGGTCGTCCT
>CAZRPQ010000387.1:0-2812 GCA_964601725.1 uncultured Salinivenus sp.
ATGCCGCAGTGCTCTTGAACGGCGTCGCTCATGGGGAAATGGGACAGCGGCAGGGGGAACCGCAGGCTGATGGGACAAGCGCTGAACGGAGCATCCGCGACGACCAACGCGGATCCACGGGATCATCGGCCGCGTGGACCAAAACTATGCACACGACCGCGTGATCCCAAATGAACAAAGGTCCAGACTGCGTTCGTCCCTCGTTTACAGAGTTCTTCTCCGAGACCGGGGCCGGGAACGACGGCCAACGGATCTTCGAGGGGAATCACGAGGCCGTCGGGGACGCTTCGGGCTCCACGCCGATCTCCTCCTCCAGCGTCTCGGTGCTGATGCCCAGCTTGACCTCCATCTCTTCAAGCGTAAGCCCTTTGGTCTCCGGCATAATCAACCACACGAACAGCAGCTGCAGCACCATCATCCCGGAGAAAAAGGCGAAGATCTGCGCCCCCGTGAAGGTGCTGAGGACCGTGGGCGTAAGCAGCGTGATGAGCGCCGCCATGACCCAGTGCGTGCCCGAGCCCAGCGACATGCCGTAGTCGCGCACGGCGTTGGGGAAGATCTCCGAAATGAACACCCAGATCACCGCCCCCTGGCCCACCGCGTGCGAGGCGATGAACGCGCACACGAACACCACGACCATGAATCCTTCCGCGCCGGAGAAGAATGCCCAGGACACCCCGGCCAGCGACCCGATGTAGCCGAAGGATCCGACATAGAGCAGCTTCTTCCGGCCGAAGTTGTCGATCAGATACATGCCCAGCAGGGTGAACAGCATGTTCACCACTCCAATCGGCACCGAGGCGCCGAGCACCGCGTCCGCCTCGATCCCGGCCCGCTCAAAGATGCGCGGCGCGTAGTAGAGCACGAAGTTGACCCCGGACATCTGGTTGAAAAACGCCACCAGAAACGCCAGCAGAATGGGAAACCGGAAGGTGCCGGAGAAGAACCGGGAGAGCGACACCGTCCCCTCGCTCACCGACTTCTTGATGGCGGCGATCATGTCCTCGATGTTCTCCGTCGGGTTGAGCCTCTTCAAGAGGTCGCGGGCCGCAGGTTCGTCCCCTCGCTTGATCACCAGCCAGCGCGGGCTTTCCGGCACCCCCAGCACGAACGCGCAGTAGATGGCCGCCGGGAGGGCCTCCACGCCCAGCATCCACCGCCAGGCGTTTTCGCCGAAGGTGGTGCCAATCCAGTAGTTGGAGAGGTACGCCACCAGGATGCCGAAGACGATGTTGAACTGGTAGAGGGCCCCGAGCTTGCCCCGGTTTTGGGCGGGGGTGATCTCGGCGATGTAGACCGGCACGGCCACCGAGGAGGCGCCCACGCCCAGCCCCCCGACAAACCGGGCCGCCGAGAAGATGTAGGGACTTGGCGCGAAGGCCGAGCCCAGGGCCGAGAGCAGGTAGAGGACGCCGATCCAGAAGAGGGTGCGCCGCCGCCCGTAGCGGTCGCAGGGCACCCCGCCAAACAGCGCCCCAATCACCGTGCCCCAGAGGGCCATCGACGTGATGAAGGTCCCGTGGAACAGGTCGCTCAGGTTCCACAGTTCCTGGATGGACTGTTCGGCCCCGGAGATGACGATGGTGTCGAAGCCGAACAGGAAGCCGGCGAGGGCGGCAGCAAACGTGCTGAAGAGAACGAGCGTCTGTGAACGATCCATGGGGGAGTGGAGGGAATAGTGGGGAGAGAAAATCGGGAGTGAGAGTCCGGTCCCGTTCAGGCGGCCGCGCCCGGGGGTTCGAGGGGCAGTCCGGAGATGTCCGACAGCGTGTCCACCGTGTAGGCGGGCAGGGCGCCGGAGTGGGCGGCCACGTACGCCCCGAGCCGATTGGCCCAGTTGAGGACCCCCTCTCCGTCGTGGTCGGTGAGCAGGCCGGCGAGGAGCGCGGCGAGGAAGGCATCGCCCGCCCCCACGGTGTCTACAACAACGTCGGGCGCGTGCCCGGGGTGGTGCCAGAAGGAGCCGTCCCGCCACAGCCAGGCCCCCTCGCTTCCCCCGGTCACACAGACGGCCCGCGCCCCGAAGGCGTCGGCCAGGTCGGCCACGGCCGCCTCCAGGCCGTCCGGAAGATCGAACCAGTCCCGCAGGCGCGCCAGTTCGTCGTCGTTGAACTTGACGACGTCGGCGGCCTCCATGGACTGCTCGACCACCGCCGGGTCGACGAAGGGGGGGCGGAGGTTGATGTCGAAGACGCGCAGGGCCTCGGCCTCACAGAGCTGCCGGATGGTTTGTCGGGAGGTGCGGGCCCGCTGCGCGAGGCTGCCGTACACGAGCGCGTCGGCGTGCTCGGCGTGCTGGTCGAGGGCATCGGTGAGCGTGATGGCGTCCCAGGCCGCGGGTTCGAGAATCTCGTAGTCCGGCTCGCCGGTTCCGCCGAGCTCCACCTGCACGAAGCCGGTGGGGAGGGAGTCGTCGATCTGCATGAGGTCGGTGCCCAGGCCGCGGGCCCGCATTCGGCGGAGCGCTTCGTGGCCGAGCCGATCGTCGCCGACGCGGCTCACGAAGGCCGTCTCCCGCCCGAGGGCGCGGAGGTGGGAGGCCACGTTGAAGGGCGCGCCGCCCAGGAAGAGGCCGTCCGGCAGCGCGTCCCAGAGAATCTCGCCGACACAGAGAATTTCGTCGCTCATTGTCGAAAAAAGCGTCGTTCAACAGAAGGTCTGCGGTCGGGGATAATCAGTCGGCCCAGATGGACCGGAGCGTCCAGGCGTCGAGTCGAGTGAGCCGGGCCGTGCCCCCGTCGGCAAAGAGTTCCACGTCGTCGCTGTCGGCATCGGGAAAGATGCGGTGGGTGAGCACCCGCGCCCCGTCGTT
>CAZRPQ010000388.1:0-2799 GCA_964601725.1 uncultured Salinivenus sp.
GTCCTGGTTCCAGCGCTGGGTGGCCCGGCCCACGCCCGTCCTGGCGTGGGCGGTGGCCCTGCTCCTGGGCGGCGCGTGGATCGCCACGCAGGTGCCCCTCGAATGGGTGCCCACCACGACCCTGCCGGAGGTGCGCGTGACGGCCACCTGGCCCGGCAGCTCTCCGCGGGCGGTGGAGCGCTACGTCACCGCGCCCATCGAGCGGACCGTGCAGGACGTGGAGGGCATCGCGGGCATCGAGAGCCTCTCCCGGGAGGGACGGTCGACGGTGACGCTCAAGGTGGCGGAGGGGACCGATCTCGGCCCCTTCACCGCCCGCGTGAGCGAGCGGCTCCGCCTCCTGGAGGAAACTCTGCCGGACCGCGTCTCGCCGCGCCTCACGAAGCGGGTCCCCGAGGAGCTGCGCGATCAGCAGGGCTTCATGACGCTGCAGCTTGTAGGCCCCCAGGAGCCGTCCGCCCTCCGCCGCCTCGCCGAGGATCAAGTCTCGCCCCGCCTCAGCAGCCTCTCGGGCGTGGCCGACGTGCGGGTGGAGGGCGGCACCACCCGCGAGCTGCTCGTCACGCTCGACCCCGACCGCCTCGCGGCGCAGAACATCGAGGCCAGCGCCGCGCGCCGGGCCCTCGGCGACGCCACCACGAACGCCGTGTACGGCCGCCTGCGAGCGAAGGGCCGCGCCCCCCTCCTCCTCACGCCCGCCGTCGATCGGGTGGACCGGTTGCGCGAGGTCGTGGTGAGTCGGCCGGGGCGCGAGGGGCCGCCGGTGGAGCTCCGCGACGTGGCGACCGTGGACCTCCAATCCGCCCCCCGCCGCTCCATTACGCGCATCGACGGGGACCCGGTCGTCACCCTCACGCTCGACCGCGCGCCGGGAAGCCACATGGTGGAAACGGCCAACCGGGTGCGGGCCCGCATCAAGGAACTGGTTCCCAGCCTCCCTTCGGAGACGCGCCTGGAGGTGGCGACCGACAAGAGTAAGGACGTGCGTCAGCGCCTTCGCGCCCTGCAGTGGCGAGGCGGCATCGGACTGCTGCTGGTCGTGCTCGTCCTGCTCCTCATGCTGCGCAGCCTGCGGGCCGCCGGGGTCGTCCTTTTCACCGTCGCAGTGGCGCTGGCCGTGGCCCTCGCCCTGCTGCAGCCCCTTGGCCTCACGCTCAACCTGATTACGCTCGGCGGGCTGGTCCTCGTCTTTGGCCTGCTGGTGGACAACAGCGTGATCGTGACTGAGCAACTGATCCTGCAGCGGGAACAGCGGCCGCCGGGCGCGCCGCTCGGGGATGCCGCGGCGCGCAGCGTGCAGGCGGTGGCGCTCCCCCTCGTGGGCGGCACGCTCACGACCATCGCGGTGATGCTGCCGCTGGTCTATCTGAGCGGCGATCTGCGGGAGCTCTTTCTCCCCTTCGGCGTGCTCACGGCGCTCACACTGGCCGCCTCGCTCGCGAGCGCCACCCTGCTGGTGCCGGTGCTGGGGACGTGGCTCCCGCGGCCCGACTGGACCCGTCGCCGGCCCCGCTGGCTGCGCCGCCTCGTGGAAGGGCCGTACGGGCTCGGCGCCTGGGCGCCCAAGTCGACGCTCCTTGCCCTCGTGCTGCTCGTGGGCGTGCCGCTGTGGGGGCTGCCCACCACCATTTCCGACCCAGAGGAGGGCGAGCGCGCGGTGCCTGTCCAGCGTCTCGTGGGCCTCTACAACGCGGCGATGGGAAGCGATGTCGTGGAGGAATCTCGGGAATGGCTCGATCCGGCGCTCGGCGGCGTGGTGCGGCCCTTCGTGCAGCAGACGACCTTTGGGGAGCAGTGGGGCTACGAGACGGAGCCGGAGGTGACCGTGCGCCTCGGCTTTCCGCCCGGCAACCCCATTCAGCGGGCCGACTCGCTGCTCCGTACGTTCGAGCAGACGGCCCTCGCCTCGGACGTGGTGCGGCGCACGGTGGCCCGCGTCTCGGAGCGGAATGCGTCCCTCCGCATCCTCTTCACCGAGGGGTCGCTGGAGACCATCGAGCCCTACGTGCTCCGCGAGCGCCTCATTCAGGAGGCGGTGCTGCTGGCGGGGATCGACGTGAGCGTAAGCGGGCTCCTGCCGCAGGGCTACTACAGCCGGAGCGGCACCAACATCTCCGGCTTCACCGTCGTCGCCTACGGCCCCAACTACGGCGACCTGGAGGCCCTCACCGAGCGGCTCGCCCAGCGTCTGAAGCGGTCCAGCCGGCGCGTTGCCACCGTCAACACCGACGCCGGGCAGTACGGCTTCCGCCGCTCGCGGGAGGTCCTGCGGTTCCGGCTCGGGCCGGACGCGCAGGCCCGGACCGGCGTGACGCCCCAGCGCCTCTCTGCCCGTCTCCGTCCCGTCCTCACCTCGCGCCGCCGCGCCTTCCGGGCCGACCTGGAGGGCGCGCCGCAGCTCGACGTGCGAGTGGTGACGGAGGACGCCGACGAGACCGACGTGCAGACGCTCGTTGACCGCCCGCTCGTGCTGGCCGGCAGCACACAGGTGAAGCTCAAAAGCAGCGCGGAGTACGCGGTGGAGACGGTGCCCAGCCGCATTGTTCGCGAGAATCAGCAGTACAAGCGCTACATCCAGGTCGACTACCGCGGGCCCTACGAGATGGGGGAGAATTTTCTGACAGAGCAGCTCGACGCGTTTTCCACGCCGCCGGGCTACCGTCTGGAGCAGGACCGGAGCAGCTTCTTGTCGGCGGAGACGGAGCGGACCTACGGGTGGGTGGTACTCGGCACCATCGTGCTCGTCTTCCTGGCCACCGCGGCGGTGTTCGAGTCGTGGCGCCTGCCGGGCGTGGTGCT
>CAZRPQ010000389.1:0-2787 GCA_964601725.1 uncultured Salinivenus sp.
TTCGTCTTCCGAAAGTTGCGCCGCCAGGGCCTCCGCCGACTGAAACTTCTGTTCGGCCCGCAATCTTTGCAGGAACTGAACAGAGAGACGCTCTCCGTACAAGTCCCCTTCATAGTCGAGCAGATGCACCTCCACCGTCACGTCCATTTCGTCGAAGGTGGGACGTCGGCCGATGTTCATCATCCCTCCTCGTCGGCGGCCGTCAGGAAGCGTCGCCACAGTCGCGTAGACGCCGCGTTTCGGGACGAGTTTCCGGGCGTCCCCGAGGGCAAGATTGGCGGTCGGATACCCCAGCTTTCGCCCCCGTCCCTCGCCCCGGGCCACGATTCCGTCGAGGCGGTACGGGCGTCCCAGTCGGTCGCTCGCCGCGTCCGCCGCCCCGTCCTCCAGCAACAGGGAGCGAATGGAGCTCGATGACACCACGTCCCGATCAACCTCCTGGGGAGGAATGACATCGACCTCAAACTCGTACTGGGTCCCGAGGTCACGAAGGACCTCCACGTCCCCGGCCCGGTCTTTGCCGAACCGATGGTCGTAGCCCACGGTGATCTCCTGCACCCCAATGCGTTTCACCAACACGTCCCGGACGTACTCCTCGGGGCCGAGCTGTGCAAACTCCGTCGAGAAGGGGACGACCACGAAGCGGTCGAGACCGAGGTCCTCCAGCACGTCGGCCCGCTCAGCGACCGTCGTAAGCAGGGGCACGTCGTCCCCATGGACGACGGCCCGCGGATGTGGGTCGAACGAGACGAGGGTGCTCGGGCCGGATTGGTCCTGGGCCCGGCGTTTCAGATACTCAATGATCGCCTGGTGTCCTCGATGGACGCCGTCGAAGGTGCCCACGGTTACGACCGAGCGGCCGTCTTGGGTGATGTCGTCCCATCCAATTTCGCGTTTCATAAACGGAGTTGAATCGGTTAGGACAGGGTGTCCTCCAGTGCTGCCAGCGCCCAGCTCTTCTCGACCGAAAAGGCCCCGATGGCCGTCCGGCGCAGGGCCGTGAGGTGGGCTCCCACCCCTAGCGTCTCACCCAAATCGCGGGCCAGCGCCCGAATGTATGTCCCTTTCGAGCATTCGATCCGGACGGAGACCTCCGGCGGGCTCCAGTCGATCAGTTCGAAGCGATCGATGCGCACCTGCCGAGGGGATCGCTCGACGGTCTCGCCCCGACGGGCCTTTTCGTAGAGCCGTTCGCCGTCCACCCTGACCGCCGAGTACATGGGTGGCACCTGCTGAATGGTTCCCACGAGTGCCTCTCGGGCATCGTCGAGGTCCGACCGGGTCACCTCCGATGGATCGGTGCGTTCGACAACCTCCGTCTCGGTGTCGTGGGAGGGCGTCGTTTCTCCAAGTCGCAGGGTGGCCTCGTAGGTTTTGGGCAGGTGCATGCAGGCCTCCTGCAGCCGAGTAGCGGGGCGAGACACGAGAATGATGAGCAGGCCCGTGGCCAGCGGATCGAGCGTGCCAGCGTGCCCCACCTTTTGCACCCTTGTTCCCTCGCGAACGAGTTCCACCACGTCAAACGAGGGGAGGCCCCTCGGCTTGTCCACCGGGAGAATTGCTCCCTCCTGCCACGTGGCCGGACGGTCGGGGGGCGTGTAGACCATGTCCGGTGGAATGTCGCGCTGGGCCGCGGCAGAAGGCACAGGTTCGTCGTCGGATTCGGATTCGCAGTGGGGGGCGGGCGAGGCTTCGGGCATACCCCCGACGGCTGTCGGGATGCTGGAGTCTTTTCAAGGCGACGCGTCGCTACTCGAGGTCTTCGGGGGACTCCTCCTCGTCCCCGAGCCGGCGCTCTCGCTCTTCCCGGATGCGATCGAACAGATTCTCCATCCGCTTGGCCTCCTCCAGGGACTCGTCGTGGAAGAACTTGAGCTCCGGGATCTCGCGGACCTGGTGTCGAATCCGGGAGGCCAACTGCTTTCGAATTTCGGGGGTAAGGGCCTTAAGCTGCTCGAAGGTGGCCTCTCGTTCCTCGGAGGTGTCCCCCATCACGCTCGCGTAGAGGTACGCAATCGACAAGTCGTCTGTCACCCGTGCACGCGTGATCGTGACCATCGGCTGAAGCTGGTCCGCATAGTCGCGCTGGAGGATGCGGGCGACCTCTCGCTGAACAAGTTCCGCGACGCGCTCGGTGTAAACACTCATCTCCGGAAGGGGGAATCAAGGTGAACCGCCACTGGACACGCTCCGGGCCTGACCCAACGCAATTTCGCTGCCGACCGCTTCGGCATCGGGGCCACTCCCTTGAAAATGGGCACGGGACTTAGACCTCAAGCTCTCGTTTCTCTTCGACGACCACGTAGGTCTCGAGCTCGTCGTCGACCTTTACGTCGTCGAAGTTCTCGACCGAGAGGCCACATTCATAGCCGCTCTGAACCTCCTTCACGTCCTCCTCGAAGCGCTTGAGGGAGCTAATTTCTCCTTCGTATTGCACGACCCCGTCGCGCACGACGCGAACCTTGTGGTTCCGGCCGATCGTGCCCTCGGTGACGTAGCATCCCGCCACTGTGCCCACGTCGGGAACGCTGAACGTTTCGCGCACCTCGGCACGGCCCTCTGTCTCTTCGCGGCGCTCGGGGGAGAGGAGTCCCTCGAGAGCATCCCGCACGTCCTCGATGGCGGAGTAGATGACCGAGTAGGTGCGGACATCGACGTCCTCGCGGTTTGCCGCCTCCCGGGCGCCGGACGTGGGCCGTACCTGGAAGCCCAGGATGATGGCGTCGGAGGCGCGGGCCAGCATGACGTCGCTCTCGCTGATCGCCCCCACGCCGCTGTGAATCACGT
>CAZRPQ010000390.1:0-2786 GCA_964601725.1 uncultured Salinivenus sp.
AGCAGCTTCTGCTCTCCCTCGTACTCGTAGGTCGTTCCGTCGATGGTGACGATTGGCATGGCGATCTGCGTTCAGGGTTGGGCGTTTTGCGTTGAGCGTTGGGCAGCCTGTCCCGACCGCTGTCGGGATTGAGCGTTACTCGGCCTCGGAGGACTCTTCCTCCCCGAGCACGTCAAGATAGACCTCAGCGAGTGGAAGTTCAGCCTCCACCGACGGACACGTAATCGTGGCGCCGAGGCCATCGATGTCGGTAAGGCGCCAGCTTCCGTCGTCCTGCCGGACGTAGTGCTCGACGTGGGGCGCGTCCTGGGCGACGAGGAGATACTCCTGAAGGGTGTCGATCTTCCGGTAGCGGGCGAATTTCTCGCCGCGGTCATATCCCTCAGTTGTCGGTGACAAGACCTCCACGACCACTTGAGGATTGGTGATGGTGTCTCGGTGCTCGTTTTCAATTTCCGAAGGTTCGCTGAAGATTAAGAGATCGGGATATGGGTATGCCTCTGCGGATGGAATCGCAACGCGCGGCGACGGAGCGACGGCGCGGCACACGTCGTCACGGAGTCGCTCCCGAAGTTCGCCGTTCACATTGCTGACGATGATGTTGTGCTCCAGGGTTGGACCCGGGATCGTCTCGATCTCCTCGTCCGAGCGAACGGGATGCAGGGCGAGAATCCATCCGTCGACGTACTCGAATCGTTCTTCTTGTTTGCGCTCCCACTCCAGGTATTCTTCGGCGGAAACTGGCTCGTCGTTGACGACGCGATGGGCAATGGACGGCGGCGGAGTGTTTTTTGTCGCGGTCGCCATGAGGCTGAACGTTGGAGGTCAGGAATCCGGACTTGAGAGTCGAATGGGCGTCACCCGCACACCGTTCGCGGTGAGGCGAAGGGTGTCTCCGGCGACACGCAGCGTCCCGGCAGCGACCGCGACGCCCTGCGCGTCTTCTGGCACCTGCCAGGCGCAGTTGCCGGCGTCGGTACGGGCGGTCGTCACGACGAGCGGGGTCGCGTCCGTGTCCAGACGCACCTCGCATCCGTTCGGCCCGACCCGCGTGATGCGGCCGTCGACGGTCAGCGCATGGCCCACGTAGAGGCTGTCCTCTGCGGCTACGGCCGGGGCTGGAACCGCGGTGGTCGCGTCGATGGAGGCGCCGTAGGTCGCGTCGGCCTCGTTCGCGTCGGACCCTCCGGAGCCACAGGCCCCAAGGAGAAGGCCAAGGAGAAGCGCGAGGGCGCGTCGAGCCATCAGGGGGATGCGGGATCAGTGCTGTGAACGGCCGTCCCAACACGACTGCACGAAGTCCGTCACGGGATATGGACGGACTTCTACTCCGTCGCCGCCACGGCCGACTCGGCCCCGGCCGACACCTCCGAACTCACTGGATGGACGGACGGCGTGCACTTTGCCTCAAAGTCCTCGCGGAAGCGCTGCACGGTGTAGCGCACCGGCCACGATGCCGCGTCGGCGAAGGCGCAGATCGTACGCCCCTCCATCTGGTCGCAGAGATCGAGCAGCAGGTCGAGGTCCCGCATGTTGCCCTCCCCCTCGTCGATGCGGGTGACGAGGTTTTCGATCCAGCCGGTGCCCTCGCGACACGGCGTGCACTGCCCGCAGCTCTCGTCCTGGAAGAAGTGCGCCACGCGCCGGAGCCAGGAGACCATGTCGGTATCCTCGTCGAGCACGAGGATGCCTCCTGTGCCGAACATCGTCCCCACCTCGTTCAGGCTATTCGAGTTCATGGTGACCCCTTCGACGCGGTCCGCCGGGATGGGCGGCGTCGAGGCCCCGCCCGGAATGAGGGCCTTCATGTCTTTGTCCCCCCGCACGCCGCCCGCCACTTCTTCGATGAGGTCTGTGACGAGCATTCCCGTGGGGTACTCGTAAACCCCGGGCCGGTTGACGTGGCCGGAGATGCCGTACAGCACGGGCCCGGGGTGGTCCTCCGCGCCAACATCGGCAAACCAGTCGGCCCCCTTCTCTACAATGAGCGGGACGCAGGCCAGCGTCTCGACGTTGTTGATCGTCGTGGGACAGCCGAAGATGCCCTTCTGTGCGGGAAAGGGCGGCTTGTAGCGCGGGTATCCTCGTTTCCCCTCTACGCTCTCCATGAGACTCGTCTCCTCGCCACAGATGTACGCCCCGGCGCCTTTGTGCAGCACAATCTCCATGGAGAAGTCCGAGCCCATGATGTTCTCGCCCACGTATCCCTTCTCGTAGGCCTTCTCGAGCTCTTCTTTCATGTGCACGATCCAGTCGGTGTACTCGCCCCGCACGTACACATAGCAGGTATCGATCTGGAGCGCATAGCCCGTAATGAGAATGCCCTCAAACATGAGGTGCGGGTTGTACTCCATGATCTGCCGGTCCTTGAACGTCCCCGGCTCGCTCTCGTCGGCGTTGCAGGCCAGGTAGCGCGGCCGCTCGCCCACGTCGGGCATAAAGCTCCACTTCATCCCCGTCGAGAACGCCGCGCCGCCGCGGCCCCGAAGGCCCGACTGCTTGACGAGGTTGATGATCTCGCCGGGGTCGAGGCTGTCGTCCTCGAGGACGGTACGGAGGCGGTCGTACCCATTTTCTTCCTCCTCGTAGACCGCCAGCTTGTGAAGGTCCTCGGTGGGCGGCAGCAGCACCCGATCGTACGAGCGCCAGTCACCGGCCTTGGTCTGGGTCTGGGGCGTCCCGTTCGTTTCCATGTGCGACCTCAACGTTGCTAGAACAGAAATGGCGCAAAGAGCCCTCCGTCAGGACGACTCCTGTCTTCCCCCACCTTCTAACCTTCAACCTTC
>CAZRPQ010000391.1:0-2778 GCA_964601725.1 uncultured Salinivenus sp.
CCGCCGCGCACGTTGAGGCCGACCGTGCCGAGCCCATCGAACGACCGATTGTAGCGAACGGCTCCCCGCGGCTCCGCAAAGATCGCGCTCTGGGCCGGAAGGCCCGTAAGGCGAAGGCCGCCCTCGACCTGCGCGTGTTCTCCGAGGCCAATCGTCGTTTCGGCCGCGGTTCGCAGCCGCACCGTGCTCGTCTGGTGCTGAAGCCGGGACGCAAAGGCATTCCCAACCCGAAACCGGCTTCCCTGATACGTGAGCCCGGCCGTCCACACGACCCCCCCGGCCTCCGAAAACGAGAGGTCGAGGCGGCCTTCGAGGTTGACCTCCGTCACCTCGTTGACGCCTTCCTGCCCGTAGGCCGCCTGTCGCGCCGCGGCTACCACGGGGGTATTTCTGGACCGGAGGGAAGATTGAAGCTCTCCGACCTCGGAGTTGGTAGCGCCCCGATAATGACTCACATCGGCGCGAAGGGCGCCTGTCATTCGGGTGGACACCGGGGTCTCGTAGCGGACCTGCGCGGCCGTATTCGTCCACGTGTATTCGTCGTGGGTGGGCAGGGTGAACGTCGACGTGTCGAGTTGCGGCTCACCCTGAGCTTGGGGCGGTCCCCCCTGGACGCTCTGTCCCAGCACCAGATTGGCCCCGAGGTGGCTGCCCCCATGGTAGGCGGAGACGTACAGCTGTCTCGCCGGGCCGAGGTCGAAGCGGGCGGCCCCGTGCAGGTCGTAGAAGCCGGCGTCGGGCTGGGCCCGGGCGCCCAGCGAGCCCGTAAGCGAGGTGTCGGCCGGCATCTGCGCCGCCGCGAGGATCGGGTCGAGCGTCGACCATCGGTCGATGAGATCGGACAGGCCCACGTCCTGGTACACCTTCCAGACGCTCACGCGTCCGGCCACCATGGCCGTGACGGGCGTCGAGCCGAGGGTCGTCGTCCCTCGGAGGCGAGCGTCCAGGCTGCGCGGGTCGACTCGCATCGCCCCGTACTGGGCGCTTCGCCCCGACAGGTCGTGGGTCAACTCGAGGGCGCCGGAGAGGGCGTTTCCGTGCAGGGCCCCGAATCCGGCCTTGCGGGCCGTCAGCCCATCGAGCGCCAGGGGGCTAAAGGCCCCCATGAGCCGTCCCGCACTCGCCGGGTTTCGCACCGGCACACCATCGAGGCGGAGCGTGTGGCTCCCCGTGGGGCTTCCCTGAATGTGGAGATCGGTGTAGGGCGGCGACGAGGCAACGCCGAGAAGCGAGTTGGCGGCGTCGAGCACGTCGGGAGCCGCCGCGGCCCGGTCCCATCGAAGGTCGCCGTCGGTCATCCGCTCCACCTCGCCCTGAGTCGCCGCGGATCCATACCGATCGGCGTCAATGACGAGCGAGTCGGCCACGATGGGGGAAGAGGCGAGCGTGGCCTCGTGGTGGGCCGTGGCATTGGGCGGCACGTAGACGGTGGCCTCGTGGCGGCTGTAGCCGAGGTGGGTTACCACGACGGTATGGGGACCGGGCAACAGGCCCGTCAGCCGAAAGCGGCCCGTCGAGTCGGTAACCGTTCTCGCAAACTTCCGGGCCCCGGGCAACCGGACGTGCGCGTTGGACAGCGGGCGCCCCTCTTTCCCGTCCCGAACAATTCCGGCCAGCCGGCCCTCCTGCGGGGGACGGCGGACGGACGATTGGAGGACGTACGTGCCCTTCGACGTTTGGATGTAGTCGATCGGGTGCCCGTCGAGCAGGCAGCGAAGAAGGGCCTCCGGCACCGCCTCCTGAGTGACACAGGACGCCCGACGGTCGGCCACGAGGCTCGCGTCGTACACGAGACTGATGCCGGCCGCGGCGGCGGCCTGCTCCAGGGCCTGGCCCAGCGGGGCGTCTTGAATCCCGATTGAGGCGGGCGTGCCCTCGTCCGATTGGGCGAGCGCTCCTCCCCCGAGGCCCCAGAGGAGCAGGATCATCAGGAGCCCGGTCGCTCGATATGAGCCGAACGCATCGGTCATGGCAGCCGGAACGCGACGAAGGAGAATCGGGCGCGGGGGCACAGACGAGACGGCCGACCCTGAAGGGGCCAGGCTACTGAGTGTCCGATCCCGCAAAAATCTCGAAGCCCCGGCTCGTGGGTCGGTAGTTCAGATCGCGGGCTGTACAGAGGTCGTGGAGGATGGTTTCAAGATCCGTCCGGTCTGGATAGTAGAGCGAAATAGGGGTCCGGGTTTGCTCCACAGATTCGTGAATGCGCAGGGTTGCGTCGTAGCGTCGCTCCAGATCGCGGATCACCGCCCTGAGCGGCTGGGCTCGCGCCGCAAAGCCATCGCCGCGCCAGGCGAGCACGTGCTCGACGCTGGTCGACTGCGGCGAGGTGGGGGCGGAGGCCGAATTCGGGACTCGGCTCACCTGGCCGGGCTCAGAAAGAACCACGCTCCGGTCCGGCTGCTTCTGGGGCGCCACCCGAACGCGGCCGTCGACCACCGTCACTTCCGTCGTCGCGTCGCCTTTGCTCCAGGCCCGCACGTTGAAGCGCGTGCCGGCGACGGTCACCTGCGCGTCGGCGGTCTCGACCACAAAAGAGCGCGCCCCGTCCGCCACTTCGAAGAAGGCCTCCCCGTCGAGACGAACGCGGCGGCGGTCGGCGTCGACGAGCGGCCAGGCCTGAAAGCCCCGTCGGTACGCGAGGGTCGTGCCGCTGTTGAGCTCGACGGTCGATCCGTTGGGCAGGGTCGCCGTGCGCTGCTGGCCAGGAGGTGCCGTTACCGTTACAGGCTGACGCCAGAGCCAGAGGCCGCCGATCAGCAGGAGTGCGGCCAGGGC
>CAZRPQ010000392.1:0-2775 GCA_964601725.1 uncultured Salinivenus sp.
CGGTGAAGGCTCTCTTGACATTATCCTCGTCGTCGGTTACTTAACCGATTAAGCAGGCTGGGGGCTTGGTCATTTTCGGAGGAGATGTCCTCCGCCTCACGGCTGAGGAGTCCCGACGTCATGTATTGCTGCCTCCTGAACCGGCTCGCTTTCGGGTCGTCTTCCGTCCGTACGCCCCGACCGAGAAGTCGCCGAGCGTCCTGAGCACGCGCCAGTTCGAACTTCCGGAGGAGCTTCGGTAATCGGCTCCAGTGACAGCCCCGCAACATACCCCCCGCCGGGAAAATCAAACGGCGATATGCATTCACGGGGTAGTTATTTTCCCTCCTAGATCTTTTTCCCATGGCGGACTCCGAACGGGTCACACTCAGTGACATTGCCGAACGGCTCGGACTGACGAAGGTCAGCATCTCGAAGGCCCTCCGCGACCACCCGGACATCTCCGCGCAGACCAAAGCTCAGGTCCGTGAGGTCGCTAAAGAAATGGGGTACACCCCGAACCGCCTGGCGCGCTCGCTCCGGACCGATCGGTCGGGTACGCTCGGTGTGATCGTTCCGAAAATCGCGCACAATTTTTTCGCCGACGCGCTGGAAGGGGTCAATGAAGTAGCCACGGCAAACGACTACGAAATTATCCTCTGCGTGAGCGGGGAACAGAAGGACCGAGAACGGCAGCACCTTCGCACGCTTCTCTCGATGCAGGTTGACGGTCTGCTCATCTCGGTCTCGGCCGAGACCGAGTCGTTTGAGGTATACGAGCAGATTTCAGACGCCGGGGTGCCGTTGGTCTTTTTCGACCGGGCCGCAAGCGACGTTCCTGCCAGCCGCGTCCGCGTCGACGACGAGCGGGGGGCGCACCAGGCCACCCAGCATGCCCTTCGGCACGGCCATCAGAAAATTGCTCACCTTGCCGGGTACAGTCACATCGACATTGGGCGGGAGCGCCGGGCCGGGTACGAGGCCGCGCTGCGCGAACACGACGTTCCGGTTCGGGACGAGTTGGTCGTGGAGGGCGGTTTTGGGGAGGAGGACGGGTACACCGGTACGGCGTCGTTGCTCGACACGGCGGGGGTCCCGGATGCGATTTTTGCAGTCACGTTTCCCGTGGCACTGGGCGTGGAAGATGCCCTTCGGCGCGATGATCGGGTGAGCCCGGACCAGGTTCAGATTTACTCGTTCGGGCAACACACCCTCAACCGATTTTTTCGACACCCCCATGTGTCTGTCCACCAGCCCGCTCGGGAGATGGGCAAGAAGGCCCTGTCGATTCTCCTCGAGGAGATGACGAACCCGGATCGTGAGCCCCGGAATGTGACGCTGCCCACGCGGGTCGTGGAGCCTGAAGAGATCGACCCTCCATACCTGCAAGAAGATTAGCGCTTCGAGGCGAAATCTCTCCGACAGGTTCTCGCCCGGGGACCACTTGCGGCTCCGGAACCGGGTGCAGCACGGGTTGAACAGAACACGCGGGCAGGTGCATGTCCTCCTCGGACTCCAAACCTTGACATTCAGGTCTGTGTATGCTACTTAATCGATTAAGTGAAGGTACGTAGAAATAATCCCGGGTCGAGCGCAGATCCTCGATCCCGCCTGACGCTCGAAGCTAATCTTCTTTTGATACCGCGATGCTCAAAAAAGATGAGACACGGTCCCCCGCCGAGCCCCTCAATGGACGGTCCCTCAAGCAAGCCCTCTTAGATTCCGGGGCGGAATCCGTTCGCGTGTACGACACGTCGTTCCAGGAGCACGAGGGACGGTTTTACGCCCTCGTTCGACGGAACGGAGAGCGGTGGCTCGTCGTGGCGGCGGCGGAGGAGCCGGATTTCCAGTTTGAATCGGTGGTGGATCTGGAGGGACGCCCCCTTTATTTGTGTCCGTGCTCGGCGGAGAATGCCCGTCGTCTTCGGGAGCTCTTTCCCTGGACGGGCCCCATTCCACTCGGCCGCGTATCGGCGATCGGGTGCGGCGACCGGCTGGGGCTGGCCACGCCCGGTCACGTCCGGGCCTGCCGGTCGACCGACGTCGTGCCAGTGCTCGCACAGCAGTCCATTCGCGAGATGCAGCGCACCGGACGCTCGCCCCAGGAGGTGCTGGACGACGTGAGCTGGGCGGTCTTCCAGGAGGGCTACGAGTCGGGCTTCGGGGCGGACGCCGATCATCTGAAGACGGAGGCGCACGTAGACGTGTGTCTGGCGGCGGGCTACACGATGTACACCATCGATCCCTCCGACTACGTGACCGACGAGGCGGATCGGCTCAGCGGGGATGCGCTCCAAGATCAGTTCCTTGCCCTTCCCTGGGATCAGTTGGAGGCCTCGCCGGAAGGGTACCTCGACCGTTACACCAGTGGACCGATCACAGTGGAGGCGGAACAGGACTCAATCACCATCGAGCTCACCCCGACCGAGCTGCGCCGGGCCGCCGTCAAGTACGGTGAGGCCATCGCTCACACCCGTCATCTGGCCGAGTACCTCGCGACGCAGTACCGGGAGCACCGTCCGGGCGAGACCTACGATTTGGAGATGTCCGTCGACGAGACCGCCTCACCGACCCGGGCCCACGAGCACTATTTTGTGGCCGCGGAGCTGTCCCGGTTGGGGATCGAGGTTACGAGCCTCGCCCCCCGGTTTGTCGGAGACTTTGAGAAAGGCATCGACTACATCGGGGACCTGGAGCCCTTCGAGGAGGCCTTCGAGGAGCATGCAATCATCGCGGAGGCGCGGGGCGGATACAAACTCAGCATTCACTCCGGGAGCGACAAGTTTTCGATTTATC
>CAZRPQ010000393.1:0-2769 GCA_964601725.1 uncultured Salinivenus sp.
CGCAAGCGCCCCTTTGACCTCCAACACGTGGTGCGCGGGCCGGAGGCGTACCTGGCGCCGAAGAGTGACGGACGCATCGTGATGGGGGCCACGAGCGAAGAGATGGGGTTCGACACGACGGTCACGGCGGGCGGGCTCTACGACCTGCTGGAGGGGGGCTGGGAGGTGGTGCCGGGCATCCGGGACCTGCCCGTCGACGAGACGTGGGCGGGCCTCCGGCCGGCCAGCCGCGACCACGCCCCGCTGCTGGGCGAGACGACGGCCCCGGGCGTGCTCATGGCGACGGGGCACTACCGGCACGGCATCCTGCTGACCCCGATTACGGCGGAAGAAATGGCCCGACTGATCCGCACAGGGGAAACCTCGGACTGGGTCCAGCCGTTTTCTCCCCTCCGCTTCTCCCAGGCCGGATCCCCCACCCATTCTGCATGAGTTCTCCGACCGACACGTCCATGCCGATCACGGTCAACGGCGATGCCCGGACCGTCCCCGAGGGGTACCCGCTTACAGCGCTCCTGCGGGACCTGGAGATTGACCCCGACGACGATCAGGAAACGTCCGGGGTCGCCGTAGCGATGAATGAAAGCGTCGTGCGTCGCCAGGACTGGGAGGACGTGCGGCTGGCTGAAGACGACACGATCGAGGTCATTCGGGCCCAGCCCGGCGGGTGACGGTTGGGCGTTTGGGGGTGGGCGTTTAGGGGTGATCGTTGGGCGTTTTCGGAGGAGAGAATCGGTTCAGAAACGAATTGCGGGTGACACGATGGCTGATGAGATGCACACCAATGGGGCGGTCGAGAGCGAGGCGGAAGACGCCCTCGCAATCGGCGACTACACGTTTTCGTCCCGCCTCATTGTGGGGACGAGCCGCTACCCGAATCCCCAGGTCATGCTCGACGCCCTCGATGCGACGGGCACCGAGCTGGTAACGGTGGCGATCCGACGCGTCAACGTCGAGAATCCAGCCCCCGAGAGTCATCTGGACCTGATCCGGAAGGGCGGATACGAGGTGCTCCCCAACACGGCGGGCTGCTACACCGCCCGCGAGGCGGTGCTCGTGGCCCAGCTCGCCCGGGAGGCGCTGGGCACAGACCTCATCAAGCTCGAGGTCATCGGGGACGACGAAACGCTCATGCCCGACGTGGAGCAGCTGCTCGACGCGGCGAAGACGCTCGTCGACGACGGCTTCACGGTCCTGGCCTACGCCAACGACGATCCCATCACCTGCCGCAAGCTGGCCGATCTCGGCTGCGCGGCTGTCATGCCGCTTGGCTCCCCCATCGGCAGCGGCATGGGCATCGTCAACCCGTACAATCTGCGGATCATTCGCGAGACCATCGAGGACACGCCCCTGATCGTCGACGCAGGCATCGGCACGGCCAGCGATGCCGTGACGGCGATGGAGCTCGGCTACGATGGCATCCTCCTGAACACAGCCATCGCGCAGGCGCAGCATCCGGTCGAGATGGCCCACGCCATGCGGCAGGCGGTGGAGGCGGGCCGGAAGGCGCATCGGGCTGGGCGGATTCCGCGCCGTCTCTACGCCGAAGCGTCGTCCTCAATGGAGGGACGGATAGGGACTTGAGGAACCGCCGGGAGCTTCCCGGACGCCTGCCTAAATGTGCGTATTTCGTAGTTCGTATTGCGTAAGGATTCCCTCACCGGAAATACGCAATACGAAATACGCAATACGAAATACACTCTGCTGCGAGTCCCTCCTTCGGGCATCCGGCAGTCGACAACAGAACTGCAAACCCCTTGACGATCTCCATGGTGGACCTGCCGTATCCACGCTTCGTGCTCATTGCCGACGGGTTTACGGACGACACCCGGGCCGACCGAGCCGTCCGCGCCGTAGAGGCCGGGGTTCGATGGGTTCACCTGCGCGACCACGACGCGGGCCCAGAGGTCTTTCTCGAGTCGGCTCGCTCGCTCGTGGACCGGCTCCGCACCGCCGCCCCGGACGTCACGGTCACGGTCAACAGTCGAATCGATGCGGCCGACGAGCTCGAGCTCGGGCTGCACGTGGGACGGCGGGGACCCACGGTGCCGAACGCCCGCGAGGTACTGGGGCCGGACGCCCTCCTCGGCTATTCGGCCCACGAGCACGTAGAGGCGGAGGGTGACCGTACGCGGGGCGTCGACTACTACTTCTTCAGTCCGGTCTTTCCCACCTCCAGCAAGCCCGACCAGCCGCCCACCGGTGTAGGGCCGCTGCGGGCGTTCTGCCAGACCGCGGCCCCGATTCCCGTCCTGGCCCTCGGCGGCATCACGCCCAAGCGTGTGCCGGTCTGCCGGGAGGCCGGGGCCCGGGGCGTGGCCGTGCTCTCGGGCATCATGGAGGTCGATACCCCTCGGGCCGCGGCCCGCGCCTACCTGCGGGCCCTGGCCGAGCGCGCATGACCGCAGTCTCATCGTTCTCACTGCATCGACCGCATCCCACACTCATGCCGAAGAAACCGGTTGCTCTCACCATTGCCGGCAGCGACTCCGGCGGCGGCGCCGGCATTCAGGCCGACCTGAAGTCGATGGAGGCCAACGGCGTCTTCGGCACGTCGGCCCTCGCCGCCGTGACGGCCCAGAACACCGAGGACGTCGCCCGAGCGCACGACCTGCCGCCGTCGCTCGTCGCCGCGCAGATCGACGCCGTGGCCACCGACATGGACGTGCAGGCGGCAAAGACGGGCATGCTCTCGGCCCCCGAGATCATCGAAACGGTGGCCGATCGCGTGGCGGCCCACGACCTGTTCCCGTTCGTCGTGGACCCGGT
>CAZRPQ010000394.1:0-2757 GCA_964601725.1 uncultured Salinivenus sp.
CTAACTCACAGACTTGAAATGCCACCTACCGCTTCAGAGTGCCCGACCCTCCAACGGTTGCGTGCGGGAGTGTGTGCGTACGGGGATGTTTCTCCCACACGCCCAGACGCCCACACTCCGACACGCCCATGCGCTACCGCCGCTGGAACGGAACGTTGAAGCGCACCCAACTGTCAACGGGCGTCCACTCTCCATCCTCAAGGGTGTACGCCGGGTTCCACGTCGCCTCCGTGGTGGCCTTCATCGCAATCTTGTCGAGCGTCGGGTTTGTGCCCGAGCGCACCTCGACAGCGTCCGCTCGCGAGACGGCGTTTTCGCCCTCGCCCTCAACTGCCAAGTGCGCCTGTATCTGCACCACGCCGGTGTGCTCTTCCGATTGCAGGCTATCGGGCCACACGGGTTGTGGAGACTCCTGGCGCTGCGGTTCGCGGAAGTATTCGGTGATCGCTTTGTAGGCGACCTTCTGGTTCTTATTCAGAATCTTGTCCTTGAGCTGTCCCTTCCCCCCGACGACATCTCCGCTGAGGTCCACGTCCTCAAGCTGGGACGTCGCGTACTCGTTGAAGAGCGAATCGACAATCATCGGGTTGTTGCGGTACAATTTTATGAGGCTCCGTTTGATTGCCGCGTTGAACTGATCTCGTGTGACGGTGCCGCCCTCCAGCTGCATGGTTTGGTCAACGACCCCCATCGTGCTCAGGCTGTCCAGATCAATGAAGACCTCCGACGTGTCGACGCCCTCTTTCCACCAGCGCATGTCACTCGTCTCCCAGCCGTCCGGCGGCGCCGCGGGATTGCTTCCGCCCCCGCATCCAGCGATGAGAAAAAGCCCAACGAGAAGAGTAGGAATCCAGCGTGTCGAAAACTTGTGCATGAGTCTGTGGTGTCTATGGTGGGTAAACTGGGTGAAATTGTGCTACGATGTAAAGTCCGACCTTGTGGGCGTTCCCCGTCGGCCTCTCTGGTGATTGCTGGCAAGCAACGCCCAGGGCCGGGAATCACTCGACGAGAACAGGCGTCCCGACACGCACCTGGTCCCAGAGCTGGTCCATGACGCCATTCCGAACTGCCACGCATCCGTGCGTCCAGGCCGTTGCGTCTCCTGTGCCATCGCCGTGGATCTCAATCCAACCGCCGAGCTCGGTGTCCATGGGAGGGATTCGGAATTCCTCCTGAGCGCGTTTGATGGCCTGGTACTGCGAGCGGGAAATGAGTCCCGTCTCCAGTCCCCGGCGCGCATCTTCCACCTTAGGATAATTGAGCACGAGGGCCTTGTAAAATTCGCTGTCGGGATTTTTGTGGACGACGTAGAACTCCCCCTCGGGCGTGCGCCAGTGATCTCGCTTCTCCTCCCCCCCGTTCCGCTTCTTGTCGGCGAACGAGTTGTACGCCATGTCCGCCTCGAACGTGTTGACGAGCTCGGAGCCCCGATACAGGTAGACGCGCCGCTCTTTCTTCGACACCCGAATCCAAACGTTGGAGAGGGCCGCGGCTGACACGTACCCGGTTTGCCCTTCGTCGGTGCGGACCCGGCACTGCTCCTCGTCGCACCCCAGGCGGGTTACGGGCGTGCGCATGGAGAGCCGGGCCACCGGGGCGTCCAGGCTCGGACGGTTGTGGAGGGTTGTCGCTCCTTTAGCGACGTAGTGGAGAGACGTCTCCCGGAATACACCGCTCCGCTGGAGGGACGAGGCCGCGGTCTCGGGGGTCGCCGTGGAGGAGGGCCGCCGAACGAATTCGGACGAGGCGCTGGACTGAGCGGAGGCCGGCAACAGGCCGCCGATCAGTCCCAGCAAAAGAAGGGACCAACCTATCGTGCGCATGACAACTCTGTGGATGAATTCGTGGAGCGGCCCCCCGGCCTCATCTCGTGTTGGCATCTTTGTTGGTGCGCGGTCCTACGGGTCGCGGTGCTCGGGGTCGGAGGCGGGGCCTGCGGCGCCGCGGCTGCTCACGCTTCGTTCTGGGCCCGACAATACCGGTAGGCCTCAAGCGTACCTTCAAGGACCGCCCCCTCGGTCACATGGTCCACCCGTGCCCGCACCGTCTCGGTGGCGTTGACCGGCGCGAAGGATTCGCCCACGGCGTCGAGCCCTCCGAGGTCGGAATCGGCGTCGCCGATGTAGGCAATCTCGTCGAGGCGGAGGCCGAGGTGCTCGGCGAGCCACTCCAGTCCGTCCCGCTTCGTGATGCCGGGGGGAACGACATCGACCGATATATCGGTCGAGAAGACGTGCAGGCCCGGGGCGTTCTCGGCCACAAACTGTTCGGTTCGCGGACGCAGCGCCCGAATCTCGTCGACCTCCGGCGAGACGACACCCGCTTGCGTGCGCTTCGCGTGATCGAGCGACACGCTGGTCCCCGGAACGCACTCCGTCACGAACCAGCGTTGCACGGTGTTGAGCTTCGCCTCCACCTCGTCGGTCAGGTGGGGACTCCAGTCCGTCTGGGCCGCCACCGGGTCGAACAGCCCCCCGCCGGCCTCGAAGAGAACGGGCGTGGTAAGGGACATCGCCTGTGTCATGGCCTCGACGTAGGGGTACGACCGTCCCGAGCAGATGGACAGCGCGGGGGCCGCCTCCTGCGTCTCGTCGGCGGAGCGGCGGAGCGTGGCCAAACCGTCAAGGTCGTACGCCTCGTAGGGCACGGCCAGGCACCCGTCAATGTCGGTGACGAAAAGCTCAATCACTGTTTGTTCGGGGGTAAGGTTAAAGGTTTTAAGGTTGGAAGGTTGAAGATCAGAAGATTAGAAGATTG
>CAZRPQ010000395.1:0-2746 GCA_964601725.1 uncultured Salinivenus sp.
TAGGTGACTGATCGGGGTTCTGGATCCCCACTTCTTGAGGTCGCGCTGTGCACCGCTCGGGCGCACGTCTCGCGAACATAATGCCATCTGCGCCAAATCGTCGTGCATATTTTGAGCGACCGGCGCAGTCAGCAAATCGAAGCTGAAGTGTAGCCGCTGCCTCTATCTCGATGGAGGGACGACCGGCGGGTCGTCTCTGCGTGGACGGATCGGAGCAGAAGTGCACATTGAAATATCGCAATTGATATAAGACCGACCGATCACCCCCCCGAGCTGGGCGATCAAGTTGAGGAAGGAATCGAGCCCGTCCCCCGACACGCCAGTGCGGGCTCGGAGGGTGCACCACAGGTCGAGTAGCATCATCTGCGCGGCGTGGATGGGCACGGTGATCCAGAACCATGGGCAGCGCCAGACGAGCGCCCCGAGCGCCACAACGGACGGAGGTCCTTCCGGCCATGGCTCCGAAACGTGAGGGGCGGGCTACATCGTCACGTCCAGAAGATCGTCGAACGCCGCCAGGACGCGCTGGCGGACCGGCGACCGTTCCTCCATGGGCACGAGGGGCAGGCGCACATGCGGCTCCATCCAGCCCAGCGCGGCGCAGATGTCCTTGATGGGAATGGGATTGGTTTCGAAAAAACAGGCCCGCATTGCCGGAAGGAGCTCGACGTGCTGCTCGCGGGCGGAATCGAAATTGCCGTCGAGGGCGGCCTCCACGAGGTCACAGAAGAGTTTCGGCACGGCATTGCTAATCACCGACACGGCCCCGTCGCCGCCCAGGGCCAGCAGCGGAAGCGTCATCTCATCGTCGCCCGAGTAGACCCCGAATCCGTCCGGCCGGTGGGCGAGAAGGTCGCTGATCTGATCCACCTCCCCCGAGGCTTCCTTGATCCCCGCCACCTGCGGAACCTCCTCGGCCAGGTGGAGGGCCGTTTCGGGGGCAATGTTGAAGCTCGTGCGGCTGGGGACGTTGTAGAGAATGAGGGGCGCGTCGGCCGCCTCGGCGATGGTTTCGACGTGCGCCCGAAAGCCGGCCTGCGACGGCTTGTTGTAGTAGGGCCCGACCACCAGAAGCCCGTCGGCCCCCGCGGTGAGGGCCGCCTCCGAAAAGGCGACGCTCTCGTCGGTGTTGTTCGTGCCGGTGCCCACGATGACAGGGACCCGTCCGTCCGTCGTTTCCACGGCGGCGTCTACGAGTTGACGACGTTCCGCCTCGGTAACGGTCGGGTTCTCGCCGGTCGTGCCCAGCACCACGAGGGCCGAGACGCCGCCCTCGATTTGAATGTCAATCAGGCGCCGGAAGGCGTCCTCGTCGATCGTGTCGTCGGCGGCAAAGGGCGTGACGAGGGCCGGGGCCACGCCGCGGAAGAGAAGGTCGTGGGACATAGGAGTGTAGAAGTTGTCGTCGGTGAGAAAACTACGGGCGTTGAGGGGAAGCGTCAGGCATCGAGCCAGTCGTCCAGCACGTCGTCGAGCGTAAAGAGTCCGGTTCGGCCCCTCAGCCATTCGGCGGCTCGCAGGGCCCCCACCGCGAAGCCGCGCCGGTTTTTGGCCCGGTGGCGGAGAGACACGCGGTCGTAGGGGCTGTCGAAGGCGACCGTGTGCTCCCCAAACGCCGTGCCAGCCCGGGTAGAACTGACGTGGACGGCCGCCGGGTCGATGCGCTGGTGCTGGGCGTCGGGGTCGATGTGATCTTTGCGGTCAAGCCCTTCCACCAGTTGTTCGCCGAGCATGTGGGCCGTTCCGCTGGGGCTGTCCGCCTTTTTCGTGTGGTGCAGTTCGTGGACGAACGCGTCGTACGCGTCCAACTCGTCCATGAGGCCCGTGACGTGGTCGACCGCCCGGGAGAGCACCGCCACCCCGATCGAAAAATTGGGCGCGTACAGCACGCTGGCGTCGTGCAGCTGGACGAGGGCTCGTACGTCGTCGAGGGCATTGTACCAGCCGGTCGTGCCCATCACCACCGGCAGATGCCACTCGCAGTAGCGCCGGAGATGGGGCACGGCCAAGGTGGGGAGAGAGAAGTCGATGGCTAGGTCTACGTCCCCGAGGACGGATCGCTCGGCCTCTAGAAAGGGACGTTCCGAGTTGAAGCGAATGGTCACCTCGTGGGGGCCGTCTGCGGCCACCGCCGCGACGGCCTGTCCCATCTGTCCGGTGCCAACGAGTGCAAGCTTCATCTTAGAAGAGGGAGGATGGAGAGCGGGCAATGCGAAGGGGCCATACGGATCGATGACAGATCTTGTTACCCCATCGCGTTCGTAAAGATCGTCGGCAGCGACCTACAGACAAATTCGATGAAACGAGACAAGAACCCGTCCACGCAGGAACGCACCGTCCCGCCAGAAGTAGTGAATGGACGCGTTGAGATGAGGGGGTGTCGGCTGACCCTGGTTCACTCTTCTCGACCGATATCGCACACGGGGCCATAGCTCAGTCGGTAGAGCGCTTGCATGGCATGCAAGAGGTCCGGGGTTCGAATCCCCGTGGCTCCACTTTTAGATGCCCCGAGCCGCGACCCTCCCCCCGCCCCGCGGCTCTGGGGCATCTTTTTTGTTTGTGTGCGGGGTTTGACCCCGGGCCGATGTACTGATAAGCGTCCGCGCTCTGCGGGGGGAGACGCGTGAATCTCCGACGCCCCCGTGGTTGAATGGAGACGAACCCGGCACGGGTGGCCCGGGGAAGAAAGCTGACCTCAAATAGAAGTCCCCGTAAGTGCATTCCAGGCAAGCACTTACGGGGACAG
>CAZRPQ010000396.1:0-2744 GCA_964601725.1 uncultured Salinivenus sp.
ACATCATGGCGATGCCGAACCTCAACGGCGACTACCTGTCCGACGCCTGCGGCGCTCAGATCGGCGGGCTCGGCGTGGCCCCGGGTGCCAACTTCGGCGACGCCGCGTGCCTGGCCGAACCGGTCCACGGCTCTGCCAACAAGTACGCCGGACAGGACAAGGTGAACCCGTCGGCGCTGATTCTATCGGGCCGGATCATGTTCCAGTACATGGGCTGGGACGAGGCCGCGGACGCGATCCTCGACGGCCTGTCGCACACGATCCAGCAGAAGCGCGTGACGTACGACTTTGAGCGCAACCTGGAGGACGCTGAACTGCTGAAGTGCAGCGAGTTCGGGCAGGCGGTGGTGGAGAATATGGGATAGCATACGGGATAGCTGCGTGTGGGCGTGGTGGCGTGTGGGAGTATGGGCGTGTCGAACAGTCCCGCTCCTTTTTCGCCCTGGACGGCTCCTTTCGTGACCTCGAGCGGCATCGTGGAGCGTTCCGCGGTGCCGCTTTTTCGATTTGGGGCCTCCCTCTCGTGGACTGCTCCCCGCAGCCTTCTCTCTGGACAGACACGCAAAGCGACCCCGCGGTGCGCGGAGTCCTCTCAGTTGTACGAGGCGGTTGAACGGGATCCCACGCCGCCCGAACGAGTGTCGTATAGTCGTACTCCGAGCCTCGTCCCCGCCCGGCGTCCTCGTCCGGCCCCTCCATGTCTCCCTCCTTCTCCACCCTCACCGCCCGCCTTGCGGAGCGGCTGGACCGCTCCCTCCCCGGCCACGAGGCCCACCTCACCATGGCCCCCCGGTATCCGGCGCGCCGGGCCGACCTGTCGGTGGCAGATCGGGACTGCCGGAAGGCCGGCGTGCTCGTGCTCCTTCATCCCCATGACGACGCCGCGGCGGTGGTGCTGACAGTGCGGCGCGATCATCTGCCCGACCACGCAGGCCAAATCTCATTCCCCGGCGGGCAACGCGAGAACGACGAGTCCCTCCCCGTCACGGCTCTCCGCGAGGCCGAAGAAGAAATCGACCTGTCTCCGGCCTCTGTCGAGATCCTGGGGCGCCTGACCCCCCTTTACATCCCCCCGTCGAATTTCTGCGTCCACCCGTTCGTGGGACGGACCAAGGCCACCCCCTCCCTCCGCCCCACGGACAAAGAGGTCGGGCAGGTCCTACGGGTCTCCCTCACTCACCTCCTCGATCCAGCCACCCGGAAGACCGAAACGCGCCCTCTCGACGGCACAGACATCGAGGTGCCCTACTACGACGTGTCGGGCCACACCGTGTGGGGCGCCACCGCGATGATGCTGGCGGAGTTTGTATCGGTCGTCCGAGACGCAAGGACCTGATGCCGAATGCCGGAACTCGCTGGACAGAGTTATGGGACGGACAGGTCGCGACCCGCCGCGCGGCACACCTTCCCTCGGCGAACGAGGCCGGTGCGGGCACATCGGTCCTCGAAAATCGGGGAAGGGCTTATGGCCCATCAGTAGTCGCCTGCGAATCGACGGGCCTCCCCGCGATTCGGAGACTCCCTCCAAGCCATCGAACACAGCGCTCGTTTCGCCGAGGACGGGCTGCACATCGACTCGTCGCCAACGGACTGTGCGGGCGCACGTGCACCTGAGGAAAGGGGCAGCGACGTCGAGGGCTGTGGGTTCTGAGCGATTCACACTGCTACACTGTAATCTTTATATGCATTTGCCAAAAGAAACGAACGATCAGTCAGAAAGTGACTACATAGTCATCGAATGACTCGCCAGTCATGTTCTGACTCTTTGCTCATCCCGCCGCCCCCTCGCCATGTCCACCGACTCCACTTTGTCTCGTCGCGAGCGGGAGCGCCGTCGACGTCGACAGACTATGCTCCGGGCCGCTCAGTCCGTCTTTGCCGAACAGGGATACACCCAGGCCACGCTCGACGAGATCGCCGAACGGGCGGAGTTCGGCAAGGGCACCCTGTATAACTATTTCGAAGACGGCAAGGAGGGGCTCCTCTTCGCCACCTTCGACGAGGTCTACGACGACCTCCACGAGATGATACAGTCGACTTTTAAGAAGGTCGATCCCCCGTCCCACTCCTTTCGGGCGGCCTTCCACGAGCTGGTCGTGCGGTCGTTTACCTACTACGAAGAGCGAGAGGAGCTTTTTCTCATCCTCATTCGGGAGGCCCATCGATTGTGCTTCAGCGCCGACGTGACCAAGGCGGCCTACTTCCAGGAGCAACAGCAGCGCATGATCGATACGCTCGCACCGGCGGTAAAGGCGGCCGTGGAGGAGGGACGCATTGCCGCACTCCCACCGCAGTCGCTGGCCCACATGCTCCTGGAAGTGGTGCACGACCTGGTGGTCCGTCGCTGCCTCACAGAGCGCAGCGCGGAGCTTGACGAAATGCACGTGTGTGCACCGGGACCGCCGCTTTTGCAGGACCCCGAGGCGGCGGCCGACTTCCTCACCGCCCTGCTGTTCGACGGACTGGATCAGAGCAAGCCCCCCTCATCCACCACATAGTGCTTTCGCTTTCTGTTTCATTTGAAGGACCCGCGCGTTCTATGCGTGTTTTCTCCTCTTCTGTACCGGTGTTCCTCCTCGTGCTGGGCATAGGTGGGCTCCTAGCTGCCCCCCCCACCACCCGGGCGCAGCAGACTGATCGGTCCTCATCCCCCGATGCGCTCGCCGCCCACCCCGCGGACGCCCCGAGCACTGCTCAGCCGCTCGTTCTGACCCTCCGCGACGCCGTCCAGACGGCCCTGGAGA
>CAZRPQ010000397.1:0-2733 GCA_964601725.1 uncultured Salinivenus sp.
AGCGGCGGCGAGGGCGCATGAACGAGCTTATGTGGGACGCCGAGGCGGGGCGCTATCGCGACTACAACTTCCGCACCGGCACGCAAAACGACTACGACTTCGCCACGATGATGGCGCCGCTCTGGGTGGGACTGGCGGCCGACTCGCAGGCCGTCGCGACGGCCGAGACGCTCTGGCAGCTCGAGGCCCCCGGCGGCCTCCTTACCAGCACCATGCGCACCGGCAACCAGTGGGACGCGCCCTTCGGCTGGGCCCCGCTGCAGATGATGGCCGTGGAGGGGCTGCGTCGCTACGGCTACGACGCCGCGGCGGACCGCCTCTCGGCCAAGTTCGTGGGCCTCGTGCACAAGGAGTTCCGGGAGCACGGCGTCATCCTGGAAAAGTACGACCTCGTGCAGCGGGAGTCCGACGTGTCCGCCGGCATCGAGTACGGCTACAGCGAGAACGTCATCGGCTTCGGCTGGACCAACGCCGTGGTGCTACGGCTGCTGGACGGGATGTCCGAATAAGTGGAGCGGATGGGCCAATGAAGGGACCGGCCCCTCGGGGGGGGGCGTGAACGACGCGACTGATTGCAGCAGTCTCCGTCGACACGGACGTCGCGTTCTGGCCAATCCTGGATAATACCGATTCCAGTCGAAAATGTCGGTAGAGCCAGCAGGGTCTGTCTCCTTTTAAGGGAGTCTGGGACGCCAAACGTTGTAACGTTAAAACGTTGAACGTTATAAGTTTACGGGAACACTGACCGTCCTCCGTCTGCCGAATTCGGTTTGTGGTCGACCCGACACGATGTCTTCAAAACGGTATTGGGGAAATGAGTAGAAGGGATGAGCCGCTACTCATTCGGTTTGTCCTGGCGGTATTTGTCTGCCTTCTTCGGCGTTCTCCAGGCAGAGTCGGAGGACGCGCTTGAGTTTTGATCGGGCCGCTGTAGGACGCCCCTCTTTCAGCAGCATGCGTCCCCAATCCACGGGCGGCGCGGAGGGCCGCGTCGTTGCACCGCTCCTCGAGCCAGGCGGCCGGGTCGTCGGGGGGCTCGTCCGGGAGGTCGTTGAGAATGCGCTTCGCTCGCGTCCACCGTTCGTTGTCCGTGCCAATTGCGAGTGTTCGATGTACATTTCTGCTCCCATCCGTCCACGTAAGAACGACCGGCGTCCGGTTGAGACACACGCGTTCTGTAATCTGCATCGTCCGAAGTGTCTGCGCTGTGTCCCTGAAACACAGGCAAGCATCTCGTCAGCAGGGACCCCCGAATCCTGGAGATGACTTTAGGGCTGTCCTTCTGGATAGACCATGGGGGGCGAAATCGAACGACCCTCTCTGGCATGAGCATTGTCGTTCCATTCTAACATTCTCGGAAGGATCCTCCTCTGCTTGGATCGGAATGGACGTCGACGCCATAATGATCTGTCGCGCTAAGATATTCTATGCACGCCCTGTTTTTCCGATAACATAGGGTCCTGTAGAGGCAGTCAGTATTCCTCACGGAAGAGGCCGTGCTGAGGAGAGTGTCATCGCCATGAATCTGGTCCACACCGCACAATCCCGTGGCCCCGACGCCGAGCTATGAGATGAGAAGGGCTTCAGGAAATCGAGGTAATGACCGAGAACATGCCCATTCGCCACGCCGCGAGTGACCACAGATGCGCGGAGGTCCTTCGTAGTGAACCGGCAGCGTTTGGCACCGAGTAGTAGCCTTCGAGACGCCCAGAACTGCCCGCAGGCCCCTGCAGACTCTCTAGAACCCATGCCCAAACAGTCGATGTCTGAACAGCCCACGTCCGCTCTCTCTTACCCCTTCGCTTATGAATGTTCGGGTTGCCGTGTTGAGTCTACGGTGACGCGAGAGGAGGCGCGGGGCCTGTATCCGGATCCCGACTCGCCCAATGCGCCGGAGGTAGTTCTTCAGGAACGGGGTTGGGTGAAGGGGCCGGATGACGGGCTCTACTGTTCGAACTGTGCGAGGGCAGCGGGTCGGTAGACGCAGGACGCCCGGTCCTTTCAGGCTCCCGATGCGTGAGAAAGTTCCCAACTGAGTGCCTGCTCTCGGCCCCATACTGCCTCTGTTCCGAACGCTTTCGGGATCGAGCATGGGCGTGTGGGCGTTTTTCTCCCATACGCCCGAACGCCCACACCCGTCGGTGCAGGAAGGCCCCAACACAGGGGACTGCTTTGCTGGCAGGGCGAAGCGGAAGGCAATCTGCCGGCATGCAGATCGGCAGAGATTCTTTACGAAGGCAACCTCACACCACTGGGCCGCCGGAACAGCGTTCAGGAAATAGGCAGATGCCGACGGCGCCGCACAGCAGCGGTCCGCTCATGAGCACGGGCGGCTCATGGGCGGCTGATCCGATGACTAGTGTGCCTGAACGCCTCAGTGAGCGTGCGGAATGGGCTCCCCGAACACCTTCCCCTCGAAGGCAAACGGTTGGGACCGAAGCGCCTCGATGTAGTCCGGCAGCGACTCGCCCCGGAAACTGGCCCCGTGCATCGGGTGGACGAGCCGCGGCCCGTATTCCTCGATCCGGTCGACGACCTGGAGCACCGGGTCTTCGTGGGCGAAGATGCCAATGTCCCGGTACATCCCGCACATCTCGTCCCCCAGGTCCTCGTCGGACACGACGGGCTGCTCGCCGGGCTGCATAAAGAGGTCGGCCGGGAAGAGGCTCTCGGTCTCTTCCTCGACCACCATCATCGAGTCCCAGTGGTGGACGTGGGGGGTTTCCCAGAACT
>CAZRPQ010000398.1:0-2733 GCA_964601725.1 uncultured Salinivenus sp.
AACAGAGACCCGAAAAGCAATCCCCTCTTCTGGATGCGTGAGGCGGCGCACCTCCCCGGTTTCGCGGTTGTAAATGGCAATGTCCGGATCCCGAACGTCGGTGAACGACACGTAGGGGCCGTCGACGCGAACCTCGGTCACGGACCTGTACTCGGATTTCGGCACAGCGGGGCTGAACGGCAGCCGCGTTGAGCTCCCTCCCTTCGGGTCGTGGAGCGTGAACGTCACCGTCCCGCCCTGCCACCGGCTCGTGACGACGGCCCCGTCGGGCGCGATGCGACGGACGTCCTGCCCGGTGGGGACCTCCATCACAGCACTCCGGCTGACAGAAACTGGGGTCGCTGCTTCCGCGGGGACTTTCTGTGCCTCCGGCACCTGGGCAGATGCATTCCCGGAAAGAACGAGCAAGGAAAGAAGAAAGGCGGACAAGACGGCACGCTTCATGATCCCGCGAGCTGATGGGTCGGGAAGAGATTGAGAGATGGGCTTGGTTTCGTGTGAAGATTAAATTATCCACCCCCCCTTCTTTTACAACATCTCATTGTTTAGATTTCTTTAAAAAAACACACTGGCGAAAGGTCATCTCATTCCGCTGCGAAGAAGCTTCAGCCGCTGGCACCCCGGCGGCACCCAGAGATCAGGCTTCGTGGTCCCGCAAGAATCCAGCATCCGTCAAGAGACAGCACGGAACGCCCCCGGTAAACAACGACGGTTACGAACCGGCGGACTGTGTCTGCACGAAGGAAGAGGGGGCAACGCGGCTCTACAGAGACGGAATAGAGCGAGCCATCGACCGGCATCGAGCCGACAACCGTCTGCATCCCGATGATTGGGGAAACGTGTCATCGCAGGAAGCATCAGCCCTGGGGCACCGACCGGCAACACAAACGGAGCGACACAGGAGATCCACCGGGGGGCCGCTGCGAGATGCCTCCCCAGGCGTTGGGCGGGCCCCCGAGGAAAGTGGCGGACTCGATAGGAAAGGAACAACACGGCCCGACATAGAAAAAGCGCCCCGGTGGCGAGGGCGCAATTTTCACTGACACGTCTTTTGATAGAGTAACAAAATCGCCCCCGGATGTGCTTAAACTCAAGACGAAAATCTTGTAACGCGACTGGAGAGAAACGAAGAGCCATCGGTTTGCCACGACGCTTCTCGCTCCCACGCCCCCTCTCCCCCATTCGCCCAATCCGACCGTTTGCCCTTATCCTGCCGCCCTGATAGGTTCCCGGTCCGCGGTTCTCTCTCACTGATCCTCGTACCGACCGATGTCCGACCAATCACTGTCGCCCGGCCAGGCGCTGGGCCGATGGATCCTCCACGTCTTCGTGTTTCTTCTGTCCGGCGGCGTGGCGGCCGGGCTCTCAGCCCTTGCCTACCAGGCCATCGCACAGACCCAGACGCCACTGGGCATCTACGCCGTCATCTTCGCGGCGAGCGGCTTCATTGCGTACCGGCAGACGGAGCAGGTGCTCGGGACTGAGGCGTGAAACGTGAAGAGAGGCGTGAAATGGGACGCGAGACCGCAGGACTTGACAAACCTCACGCATCACGCGTCACGAATCACTCCGCCTCCTCGTCCTCCTGCTGCGCTCGGGCGTAAAGCTCCCGCACCACGGACGCGAGCAGCTCCGGCTGTTCCTCGGAGAGCTCCTGCACGAGGGGCACGAAGTCTTCGACGCTCTGCTCCACCCCGTTGGGCGAGGGGTCGGTGTCGGCGTACCGTTCCTCGAGCAGCTCGCGGGCCGTGCTGTGAGGATCCTCCGGCAGCTCGGCCTTCTCGAGGTCAATGTCGTAGGTGTTGGCCATCCGCTTGAGCTCAAACTCGTCCTCGTGGGTGGACAGGACGATCGTGCGGCCCTCCTTGCCGGCCCGGGCTGTGCGGCCGGAGCGGTGGATGATGTACTCGTGATCCTGCGGCACGTCGTAGATGAAGACGTGACTCAGGTCGGACACGTCGATGCCGCGGGCCGCCACGTCGGTGGCCACGAGCAGGCGGAGGTCGCCCTCCCGCAGCCGGTCGAGGGCGTCCTCCCGATCGCGCTGGGAGAGATCCCCGGACATCTCGTCGATGTCGTACCCCTTGTTGGCGAGGAACTTGTTGAGGTAGCTCACCTCCCGCTTGGTGTTCGCAAAGATGAGGGCCGACTCTGGCTCCTCCAGCTCCATGAGCTGCGCCAGCACCCGATCCTTGTCCATCGGATTGACCAGGTAGTAGCGGTACTCGTTTTCCTCCACGCTCACCCTGTCGCTGCTGAGCGAGAGGAAGCCCGGATCGTCGAGGAACTCGCGGGCCACAGTTCGCACCTTGGGGGGCATCGTGGCGCTGTACATGTACGAGACGCGATCCCCCGGCACGTAGTCGACGATGTCCTTCATGTCCGGGTAGAAGCCCATCGAGAGCATTTCGTCGGCCTCGTCGAGCACCAGCATCCGGAGGGTGCTGGCGTCGAAGTTGTCCTTCTTGAGGTGGTCGAGGATGCGGCCGGGCGTGCCGATGACCACCTGCGCGCCCTCCTTCAGGCCGTCGATCTGGGGCTGGTAGCCGACGCCGCCGTAGATGAGGACGGCCTCCATCCGGTTCGTGTGCGGAGTTGCGATCTTCATCTTCTCAAACTCCTCGTGGATCTGGCGGGCCAGCTCCCGGGTGGGGGTCAGGATGAGGACCTGCTGTTCTTCCTTGTCCGGATTCACGAGGTCGAACAGGGGCAACAGAAAGGCGCCGGTCTTGC
>CAZRPQ010000399.1:0-2728 GCA_964601725.1 uncultured Salinivenus sp.
CCCTCCAGAAGAACCGCGATCTGCTCCGACGGGTGCAGTCCGTGGCCCAGGTCGGTGGGTGGGAGTACGACCCGGACGCCGACGAGGTGCAGGGCACCGAAGAGCTCTACCGCATTCTCGATTTGCCTACCGACGTGACGCTCGACGGCAAAACGAGCCTGCGTCTGTACCCTCCCGCCGCGCGGGACGACCTCCAGGCGGCCCTCGTCCGCTGCCTCAAGGTGGGGGAGTCATTTACCTTGGAGACACCGGTGGATACGGCCGACGGCGACCGGCGGTGGGTCCACGTGCGGGGGACCGCCCGCGAACGACACGACGGCACGGTCCGGCTCCTCGGCACGCTCCAAGACCTCACCGAGCGGCACGAGATGGAGGAACAGCTCCGAAAACGAGAGCACCTCCTCCGTTCCATCACCGAAAACGTGAATGACGGCATTTACCGCATCGTCCCCGACGACGGGCTGGTCTACGCCAATGAGGCCCTCGCCCGCATGTTTGGGTACACCTCGGTGGACGACGTGCTCGCGCTCGCCCCCAGCGACCTCTACGCCCACACCGAGGCGCCCTCGCCCCTGTTTCAGGCCGCCGAGGCCGAGTCGAGCGACGCCCAGGAGGTGACGTTTCGTCGGACGGACGGATCGACCTTTACCGGCCTCCTGGACGGCACGGTCGTGCGCGACGAGGACGGCGAGGTGGCGTACGTGGACGGAGTCGTCACCGACATCAGCGACTTGAAAGAGCGGGAGCAGGATCTGCAGCGGGAGCGCGACCGCTTCGAAACCCTGTTGCAGAATCTGCCGACGCCGGTGGTGCAGGGCGTGCTCACCGACGACGGGACCCAGGTGCGAACCGTCAACCGGGCGTTCGAAGAGGTCTTCGGCCACGACGCCGCGTCCGTACACGGCAAGAACATGGGCGCCCTGATTGCCCCCGACGACGATCCCTCGGCAATGAGCACCCTCATCCAGCAGGCCTTTGAGGAGGGCACCCACTACACTGAGATGCAGCGGCAGACGCCGGACGGCCTGCGCACCTTCCAGCTCCACTTTGCCGCTCGGTACCGAGAGGGGCAGCGCACGGAGGGATACGTGATGTTCGTCGACGTGACAGAGCGGAAGGAGCGGGAACAAGCCCTGCGTGAGCGGGAGCAAAAAACGGAGGCCCTCTACACCGCCACCGAACGACTCCTCCGGGCCGACGACGAGGAGCGCGTAACGCAGCGGATCGAAGAACTTGTCCGCGAGACGTTCGACTATCCCCTGAATAGCATCCGTCTTCCCGAGGACACCCCTCTGATCCCCACCCGCCTGTCCTCCGATGCTCGCACGTCTCTGTCTGAGCTTTCAACGCCGGCGGGGGACCCGGAGGCTCAGATTGTTCGCGCCTGCCGCACCGGGGAGACCGTCGTGGCGGAGGACCTGCACGAGGCGAACCTTTCCATTGACGAGGGGGACCTCCGCACCGCCGCCTTCCTGCCCATCGCCGGACACGGCCTCCTCTCAATTGGCACCAAGGATGCTGGGGGCATCCCCGAATTTGATCTCCGCCTCCTTGAGATCCTCTCCACCCACGCCTCGGTGGTCCTCGATCGCATCGATCAGGAGCAGGAGCTGCGGCGGAACGAGCAGCGGTTCCGGGGCATCTTCGAAAACGCCGGCATCGGCATCGCGCTCCTCGATGCGGACGGGCACATGCTCGAAAGCAACCCGGCGCTCCAACGCATGCTGGCGCTCGACGCGGAGGCACTGCAGGGACAATCCCTGGAGGCGATGACGCACCCAAACGCCCCGCCCGCCGACGAGCCGCTCTTCGAAGACTTCGCCGGGCAGGACGACGGGTGCACCGATCTGGAGCGACGATTCGCATGCGCGGAGGGGACCCCGTTCTGGGGCAGTCTCACCCTGTCTCCCTACCAGGGGCCGGGCGAGACGCAAGTCATTGGGATGGTGGAGGACATCGACGACCGCAAGCGGCAGAAGGAACAGTTGAAGGCGGCCAAGGAGAAGGCCGAGGAGATGAATCGCCTCAAGTCGGCGTTTCTTGCCAACATGAGCCACGAGATTCGCACGCCCCTGACCTCGATTCTCGGCTTCGCCGAAGCCATCGGGGACGCGGCCTCCGATCCGGATCCTCGGGAGACGCTCATCGAGGAGTTCGCCCAATATATCTCAAAGAGTGGGACCCGCCTGCTCGAAACGCTCGACTCCGTGCTCGACCTCTCGCAACTTGAGGCCGGCTCGATGACCCTCTCCCCCGAATCCATCGAGCTTACCGAAGAGGTCCACGACACGGTGGATCTGCTGGAGCAGCGAGCGCAGGACGCGGGCGTCTCCCTTCAGGCCGAGCTCCCGGATTCGCCAGTGCGGGCCTACGTCGATCAGGGGGCCCTCCGGCGCATCCAGCGCAACCTGCTCAGCAACGCCATCAAGTATACTGGAGCCGGGGGACACGCCTGGATTCGCGTCCGCCGGGAGGACGGCGCGGCTGTACTGGAGGTCGAAGACACCGGAATTGGGATGGACCCGGACCAGGTGGCGACGCTGTTCAACGCCTTCGAGCAGGAATCCACCGGCACGGACCGCTCCTACGAGGGCAGCGGGCTCGGCCTCGCCATCGTGGACCGCCTGGTCACCAAGATGAACGGCTCCATCGAGGTGGACACCGAGAAAGGCGTAAGCACATGCTTCACCGTACGGCTACCCCGAGACGGCAGCGCCGCGGACGAGTC